>CALBXV010000444.1 GCA_937890045.1 uncultured archaeon | reverse complement strand
TATTAAATGATTCAGAATCAGCATATTCAATATTTGAAGATAGAGAGAATATGTATCCAATATATCAAGTTCACTATATACAAGAAAAAGTGAAAAGGCCTCCTAGAGATATACGTGCAATAGTAATAGGAGATGAAGTAATAGCTGCAATATATCGTACGTCAGAAGAGAGTTGGCGAACTAATATGTCTAGAGGAGGGAAAGCCGAGAATTGTCCTATAACAAAGGAATTAGAAGATATAACTATTCAATCTACAAAATTTTTAGATAAAGGAATATATGGAGTTGATTTAATGGAAACAGACAACGGATTAGTAGTACATGAAATAAACAACACCACAGAATTTAAAAACACTGTACCAAATACAAGAGTAGATATTCCAAGTAAAATAATAGATTTTTTACTTCAAATTGTGAAATAAATTGAATAAAAATGACGGAAATGTAAAGCTATTAAAAGATATAATAGATATTTATAGTCCTACAGGACATGAATATGAAATATCAAAATTCATAAAGGAATACATAGAAGAATTAGGATTCAAAAACGTGAAAATGGATAAAGTAAACAATGTTTATGGAGAAATTGGTTCAGGTAATCCAAGAATATTATTATGTGGACATATAGATACAGTACCTGAAAAAATTCAAGTTAAGGAAAAAAATGGAGAGATTTATGGTAGAGGTTCATCAGACGCAAAAGCGCCTTTAGCATCTATGTTAATAGCCGCTTCAAATTTATCTAGAGATAAATTTAATGGAAAAATAATATTTGCAGGAGTAGTGGATGAAGAAGGATCTGGAAATGGTATACAACAATTATTAAAAGACGAAATTAAGGTAGATTATGCAATATTTGGAGAACCAAGTGGAATAGATAAGATTACTATTGGATATAAAGGTAGATTAGGTATTGAAATTGAATGTAATACTAAGAGTGTACATGCTAGCGCTCCATGGTTATCAGAAAATTCAATTGACAAGATAACTGAAGTATGGAGAGAAATAAAGCAATATGTGAAAAAGAATTTTCAAGAAAGCAAATATAATTCAATTTCATCATCTATTACAAAAATACATGGGGGAGAGACATCAAATGTAACACCAGAAAACGCTAAAATTACATTAGATTTTAGAATTCCTCATGAAATGAAGATAGAAGAAGTAATTATGAATGTAGAGGATATCATTAGTAAATTTAACAAAAAAAATCCATCGACTAGAACTAATCTCAAGATAATTGATGAGGTAAAACCATTTGAGATAAATAAAGATTCGAAATTATTAAGAGCGTTAATAAGATCTATATTAAAAATCAGAGGTAAACGACCAAAATTAGTAAAAAAAACAGGTACAGGAGATATGAATACATTAGGAAATCAATTAGAAATACCAGTATTAACTTATGGTCCAGGATATCCGCACTTATCTCATACTGTAAATGAATGTGTTAACATAGAAGAATATCTAGAAAGCATAAAGATATATGAAGAGACAATAAAAGAACTAACTAGATTATAAATACATAAAATAAGGTTAATCATTCAATAATTGATCTTATAATTTTAGTTAACTTATCATTAACAGAGAAAATTTGATTTATTCTGGCATCTATATGGTTTGAGTGTTCTTTCAGTAAAACGCATCTAATTTTCAACATACGATTAACTTCTTTAATAGATGGAGAGCCAAGAGATATTTTATTATTTAAAGAATTATTTGGGTCAAGAAGAAATTGAATTTCTTTATTTGTAACATTAATATTTTGATTTACAAGTTTTTTACAAGTTTTATTAATTATATCAGATGTAATATCTTTCAATTTTAACTCCTTAGAAACAAGATTATGAACTACATTGCCTAGAATTTGATGTGATTCACGAAAAGACAGTGAATGATGTTTAACCAGATGTTCAGCTATATCTAGAACTAAAGCAAAACTATTTTTTGCAGAATTATACATAATATCTTTATTAACACGAATATTTTCTAACACACCCTTAAGAATACTAAGTGAATCAGAAGCATTATACAAGCTTTTCCATAATGCAGGTTTAATTCTTTGAAAGTCACGATTATATCCAGTATAAGAACCTTTAACAATGGTCAACATATTTATTAATTCACCATAGGAAATGCCAGAACCTCCTCTAATCATTTCAATAGTACATGGATTCTTTTTTTGAGGCATAATACTAGATGTAGAAGAATAACTATCTGAAACTTCTAGAAATCCAAATTCTGAACTAGACCATAATATAATATCTTCAGCTAAACGACTAATATTTGACATTAATATTGCAATATTAGAACCAATTTCTAAGAAAACATCACGAGAGCTAACTGCATCTATAGAATTTTCCACTATACCGTCAAATCCAAGTAGAGAACTAGTCTTTTCTCTATTTATATCAAATGAACTACCACCAATAGCAGCAGCCCCTAAAGGATTGATGTTTAATCGTTTATACAAATCATTAAATCTTTCTAGATCTCTTGTGAAAATATCAAAATATGCTAGTAAATAATGACCATAAGTTCCAATTTGAGCATGTTGAGTATGTGTATATAAAGTCATAATACTATTTTTATTGGAGTCAGAAAGTTTATACAATACATCTAGTATTTCAATAATTTTCGTAGAGATTTGATTTACAAGATTTCTACTTTTAAGAGTCATACATAATAATACTTGATCATTGCGAGATCTACCTGTATGAATTTTTCCACCAATAGATAGTCCTACATCATCAATAATTTTTGATTCAATAAATTCATGTATGTCTTCACATTTTTTAGGTATTTTTAATTTAGAAATTATAACGTGGGCATCATTATCTTTAAGTTTTTCATGTTTTTCTCTAAGATTTTCTAGAGATGTTAAAACAGATTTTAATTCTTTTTTAGTTAACAATCCAATTTCAAACAACATTATATTATGAGCTTCAGTTCCAACAATATCTACATCAATAATTTCTATATCTTCCAAAATGGAAGAGAGAAAACTCAATGTTTTATCATCAGCGTCATCATTTAGTCTTGATCTATACATATTTACTAAGTTTACTTTTCTTAAATATAAAAATATAAGAGATGTATTATTTAAAAACGAATAATTCAACAAATTTTCATATAAAAAATCGTTTAAATATAAAATTAATAATATAAAAAATACGTTATTAAAACATGTATACTGTTAGTAATACATGTGAGATATGTGGAAGTAAAATGTTCAGTATACACTGTAAATTAAGATGTAATGAATGTGGAAATCTAGTAGATTGTTCAGATCTTTAAAGAACAATACCATATTGAGCAAGAATCTCAAATATCACAGGAATACTGTTAGCACCAATTAGAGCATAAACAACATTAAGAATTACTTTACCAAATATTGCAACAACTAGTGCTTTAAGTTTAGGATAGCCAATAAAACCTAGAGGGATCCAAAGTAGATCATCAGGAGTTGCAGGAGTTACAGCAAAAAGAAAAACTAGTAATACACCATATTTATTTAATCGTTTATTCCATACATCCATACTTTTCTTTTTCTTTTCAGATAATAGATGTCTACCACCAGAACCTATGTAATAATGGAGATATTGACCAAATCCAGCTCCTATACCTGCAAGTATTCCTACAACAATTGGATTTAGTGAAGTAGCTGCTAGAATTGGAATAACAATAAATGATGGAAAGATGGAAATGAATAAAGAACTAGAACCAAGAAGGCCAGCAAGAAACGCACCTATATAACCTAGACTTTTAACAAAAGTAAGTAACCAATCAAAATTAGCAGTTATAAGGTCTAACATAGAAAATAAACAAATATAAATACATATAACCCACTATTATAAATTTCATAAACAAATGGAATTAATACTTGATATCAATAAACCGTTTAATTTAAAATATAGTTTAGATTCTGGGCAATTATTTAGATGGACAGAGAAGAAAAATTGGAGAATTGGTTTGATCCATAATACAGTAGTAAAAATTAAAAAAATAAAATCAAAATTATTTATAAATACTTCAAACAAAATTGATGAAAAAGATATTATAAGATATTTTAGACTTGATGATAATTTAGACTTAATAATAAAGGAAATAAATAAAGATGAATGTATTGACAATTCTATAAGAAGATTTTTAGGATTAAGATTAATAAGACAAGAGCCATGGGAATGCTTAATATCATATTTATGTTCGCCAGTTTCAAATATACCAAAAATTAAACATAATATTAAATTATTAACAGAAAAATTTGGAGAGAAAAATGAATTTCAAAATAATATTTATTATAATTTTCCTACACCAAAAAAATTAGCAGAAGCATCTATAAATGAATTAACTGCATGTGGATTAGGATTTAGGGCAAAAAATATATCAAATATATCAAGAGAAATATATTCTGGGAATTTTAGATTAAGTAATATTAAAAAAATGAAATATAATCTAGCTTTTTCACATTTAAATGAAATAAGAGGTGTGGGTCCAAAAATTACTGATTGTGTGTTATTATTTGCGTTTGAAAAATTAGACGCTTTCCCAATTGATAGATGGATAGCTAGAGTAATATTTAGAAATTATTTAAACAAAATATCATATAAAGAAACTGCAACATCAGAAAAAATTTCATTATCTTTTGAAAAATATCAAGAGATATCTTCATCAATGAGAAAGTATTTTGGAAAACATGCAGGTTATGCTCAACAATATCTGTATTATAACATGATAAATAACATATAAAAAAAATACTATTTTGATAAACATGTTTTAGAACAGAAGAACTCTTCTCGATTATCAATAACTCTAGTAAAAATATTTTGTTTAATTTGATTTTTACAATTATGACATAAAATCTTAAAATGTTTTTCAATTTTAGGTAATTGAGTAGAGTAATCATAGATATTCTCAATAATAAAATTAGTAGAGATTTTTTCAACACCTTTTATATTTTTAAGTTTATTTAAAATTATATCATTAAGAGCCTCTTCATCTTTTATTATAATTTTTATAATCAAATCATATTTACCAGTAGTAATAAATAGATCAATGATTTCTGGAATTTGTTTTAATTCTTCAGTTATATCAGTAGTAAGAGAATTTTGAATTTCTAAACAAATTAGCACTACAGTGTTTCCTAATATTTTATTAAAATTAATTACAGGTAAGATCTTTAAGATAATATTACTAGTAAATAGTTTAGTTATACGATCACTAACAGTAGGAATACTAACACCAGCATATTTTGACATATCTCTTAAAGATTTGCGTCCATTTTGATGCAGAGATAAAATAATTCTATAATCTATTTCATCTAAATACAATAGTTTTTTTAATGTCATTAGACGCTATTAAATTCTTATTATTTACATCAAATAATTTTGAAATATTTCTGAATGTTTATATTAAATATTGGTAAAGATTAAATTTATCATAAAGTCTTTAAATAACGATTGAAGAAATTTGATGAAAAAAAAGCACTATTGCTTTTAGAGGACGGTACAATTTTAAAAGGAATTGGTTATGGTGCTATAGGAACAGTAGTTGGAGAATTAGTATTTAATACAGCCATGACAGGATATGTAGAAGCATTAACTGATCCAAGTTATGCAGGGCAAATATTAATGATGACATATCCACATATGGGAAATTATGGTGTTAATATCAAAGATTTTGAAAGTGAAAAAATTCAGGTAAAAGGTTTTGTAGCAAGACATATATGTCAAAATCCAAGTAATTGGAGAAGTCAAAAGAGTCTAGATCAATTTTTAGTTGAAGAAGGAATACCAAGTATAGAAGGTATTGATACTAGAATGTTAACAAAAAAATCTCGAATACATGGAACTATGAAAGCTATTTTAAAAGTATATAATTCAAATGAGTTAATAAATATAAAACAAATAAAAAATGATTTAAAAAAATATCCTGATATTTCAAAAATAAATTTTATAAACAAAATAAAAAAAAATACAGTAAGAAATATAAAATCTACTGGTAGATTTAAAGTAATATTAATTGATTGCGGAGTTAAGAATAGCATAATAAAGCAATTAACTAGTAGAGGAGTAGATGTGAAAATAGTTCCTTATGATTACCCTTCAGAAAAAATATTAAAAGAAAATCCTGATGGAGTATTTATATCAAATGGTCCTGGAGACCCAAAAATAGTAAAACCAACTATAAAATCAATTAAAGAATTAGTTAATAAAATTCCTGTAGGAGGAATTTGTTTAGGACTTCAATTAATTGCTTTGTCAGCTGGAGCAAAAACTTTTAAACTGAAATTTGGTCATAGAGGATCAAATCAACCTGTAAAAGATTTATCTTCTGGAAGAGTCTTTATATCTACACAAAATCATGGTTTTGCAGTAGATTCAAACTCTATAAAAAAAACTAATTTAAAAATAACACAAATAAATCTAAATGATAATACAATTGAGGGGTTAGCAAATAAAGATTCGTCAGTAATAGCAGTACAATATCATCCAGAAGCTAGTCCTGGACCACATGATACACATGAATTTTTTGATAGATTTATAGAGATTATTTCGAAGTGATATTAGTGCCAAGAAGAACAGATATTAAAAAAATACTTATAATAGGTTCGGGACCGATAATAATAGGTCAAGCTGCAGAATTTGATTATTCAGGAACACAAGCATGTAAAGCGTTAAAAGAAGAAGGCTATGAAGTGATATTAGTTAATTCGAATCCAGCTACTATTATGACTGACCCAGAAATAGCGGATAAAACATATGTTGAACCATTAACACCATCAGTCATAGAAAAAATTTTAGAAATAGAGAGACCAGATGTTCTTTTACCAACTTTAGGAGGACAAACAGGACTAAACCTTACAACTATTTTAGCAGAGAACAAGATTTTAGATAAATACGGTGTTGAATTAATAGGAGCAAACTTAGAGACTATAAAAAAAGCAGAGAGTAGAGATTTATTTAAAGAATCTATGATGAAGATTGGGTTAAAAGTACCTGAAACTAATGTTGTAAAAACAATAGAGGAAGCTAAAATTACAGCGAATAAAATAGGATATCCGGTTGTAATTAGACCTTCATTCACTTTAGGTGGAACTGGAGGTGGAATAGCATATAATGATTTTGAATTAGAGACTATTGTTGAAAAAGGATTAGAACATAGTCTGAAAAAGCAGGTATTAATTGAAAAGGGATTATTGGGTTGGAAAGAGTATGAACTAGAAGTTATGAGAGATCTAGCAGATAACGTAGTTATAATATGTTCAATAGAAAACTTGGATCCAATGGGAATACATACTGGTGATAGTATTACTGTAGCACCTGCGCAAACGTTGACAGATGTAGAATATCAAAAATTAAGAAATATGTCAATAGATATAATGAGAGAAATTGGAGTTGAAACTGGTGGAAGTAATATACAATTTGCTGTTAACCCTGTAGATGGAGAAATTCAAGTTATTGAAATGAATCCAAGAGTTTCAAGATCTTCAGCTTTAGCTTCCAAAGCTACAGGTTTTCCAATAGCAAAAATAGCTGCTAAACTTGCAATAGGATATTATTTAGATGAAATTCCAAATGATATAACAAAAGAAACTAAAGCATCTTTTGAGCCGACAATAGATTATATTGTAGTGAAAATTCCTAGATTTAACTTTGATAAGTTTCCAGAGGCAGATTCAGAATTAACAACACAAATGAAAAGTATAGGTGAAGTTATGTCTATAGGTAGAAGTTTTGAAGAATCACTTCAAAAAGCAATTAGAGGATTAGAAATTGGGAAGAAAGGATTAATAGATGATGAAAATACTAAAAAATTAACACAGGAAGAAATAACAGAAAAATTAAGTAAACCAAATCATGAAAGAATATTCTATATCAGACATGCGTTATTAAATGGTTTTTCTATAAATGAAATAGCAAAGATAACTCAAATAGATATATGGTTTATAGACAGAATTAACAATATTATTGAAATGGAAAATAAAATAAAAAAACACACAATTAAATCTTTAGCAAAACATGTATTAGAAGATGCGAAGAGATTGGGTTTTTCAGACTATCAAATAGGTCAAATTTTACAAGTTAACGAATATCAAATACGTCAAAAGCGTATAGAACATAATATTTTACCATCTTATAAAATGGTTGATAGTTGTGCAGCAGAATTTGAAGCTAAAACACCATACTACTACTCGTGTTATGAAAGTGAAAATGAAGTGAAAAGAAGTAATAAAAAAAAGGTTATTATTTTAGGTTCAGGACCTAATAGAATTGGTCAAGGAGTAGAATTTGATTATTGTTGTGTTCATAGTGCAATTTCAGCTAGAGAAGAAGGATATGAAACAATTATGATAAACAGTAATCCAGAAACAGTATCAACAGATTACGATATATCAGACCGTTTATACTTTGAACCAATAACATCAGAAGATGTATTAAATATTGTAGAAAATGAAAAACCGAAAGGAGTAATAATTCAATTTGGAGGACAAACACCAATAAATATAGCTAATGAATTAACTAAAAAAGGAATTAAAATTCTTGGAACATCAGCTAGAGCTATTGATTTAGCAGAAGATAGAGAATTATTTTCTAAATTACTAAATAAAGAAAATATATTACAACCAAAAAATGGAATAGCTTATAATTCAGAAGATGCGATAACAATTGCTAATAAGATAACATATCCAATTTTAATTAGACCGTCTTATGTATTAGGAGGTAGAGCAATGGAAATAATATATGATCAACAATCTTTAATAAAATATATTAATAAAGCAATAGAAATTTTTCCAAATAGTCCAATACTAATTGATAAATATATAGAAGAAGCTCAAGAGGTAGAAGTTGATGCAATTAGTGATGGTAAAGATGTAATAATAGCTGGAATAATGGAACATATAGAAGAAGCTGGAGTACATTCAGGAGATTCAGCATGTGTACTACCAACTATTTCACTAGATTCTAAAATAATAAATAAGATAAGAGAATACACAATTAAAATTTCTAAGTTACTAGAAGTAATTGGACTAATAAATATACAATATTTGATAAAAAATAACACAGTATATGTACTTGAAGCTAATCCAAGAGCTTCAAGAACAATTCCATTTGTTAGTAAAGCAACAGGGATCCCATGGGCAAAAATAGCTACTAAAATAATACTAGGAAAGAAATTAAAAGATTTTAATATTAAAGAAAGAATAAATTTAAAACATATATCAGTTAAAGAAGCAGTATTTCCATTTACAAAATTGAAAGATGTTGATCCAGTATTAACTCCAGAGATGAAATCTACAGGAGAAGTTATGGGAAT
>CALBXV010000443.1 GCA_937890045.1 uncultured archaeon | reverse complement strand
CTCCAATACTTTAAAATCTTATCATAATAGAGATGTATTTATTTATAAAGCTTTTTTAGATCCAGATGACTATAGTATTATAGGAGCCCCTAATCTTGTTTTCAAAGGTATTATAGCTTCTGCAACAATTAAAGATGATCCTAGTAAAAATATAACTGTACAATGGAAATTAACTAGTCATTGGGGAGACTTTGCTCAAGTAAATGGTCGTCCTACTAGTGATGCTATTCATAGAGCTGTTGATGAAAATGGAATAGGTCAATCCGATGTTGCATTAAAGCCACATTATGCTGATGATTTTGGTTTTGCTCATTCTGATGTTACTCTTAGTACTATGTCAACATATAAATATATGGAAAAAGTACCCGATTTAAAAGAAAAAAAGAAAGGAATACTTGGACTTAGAAGAAGATATACTCAAGAGTGGGTGAATGAAGAAAGAACAGCACAGGTAGACTTAAATTGGGCTTTAAGTGCTAAATATCTCCCTGTAGTATATGGAGTAGATAAAGTAGATGGTATACCAATATTTGTAGATACTGCAAATGATGATCCTACTGCTGTTTATATTGCTTATGCTATATGTGAAGGAGAAATTGGTGGTCTTTATGATTTTTATTTTGATGATCACCCTAGAATATGTTTAAATATAGCAGATTCCGAGGTTAGGAATGATAATACAGATCTAAGACCAGAAGAATATGAAGACGAATCTCCGGATGTAACTTGTCTTGGTAGAGCAGATCAAGGAACTGTTTTAGGTGGTAAAGATTTAGTATCTATTAAAGAAGATGAAGTTGCTGTAATGCAAATACATCAATCTATTGTAGACGGTCTAGACTCAAATTCACAATTTACAGGTGGTGGTCAAAAAGGAGTAAGAGGCAAAGAAAGAAGATATAATAGATATGTTAGTGTAATGAATGCATATCGGGAGCAAGATGGATTAGACAGAGTAGCTGATACAGGTATATTGCATGAACAAACACATAAAACAAATACTCCTAATAATATGTATATAACTCTTCACTCAGGTTTAACATATCAACGTGCTGACGATACTCTTAATACAATAGCAAATCATCCTACTTCAAGTTCAAGATTTAAAAGACAAACAGACTATTATGATGGACCTGATTATTGGACCCCTTGGCATACATTGTCTGATACTGCATATGTAGTAGTAAGATGTATTCTGGGGGACGGAGATGATTCAGTTCCAGAAACTAAATATGCTGTAAGAGGTAAACTTATAGATTGTTATAACTATGATTTTAGTTATAAACATCACAAAGTTCGTAATTATAAAAATGAGGCAGGTTCAGTATCTGCTGTAGCCCTGTTTAGAAATAGGGAAAGAGGTGACGCATCAGGAGGTATGGGATATGCTCCCATACAGGCTACTGTAACATTTGAAGATGCACCTGAAGGAGGTACTACAGCTACTGGATTTTGCGTTATGACAACTGCCTCTGATGGGCGTGGACAGAGAGTAGAAGAAGTTGTTCTCACAACGGGTGCAACTACTTTCGATGCTAAAGTAACAACTGTAGAAGATTCTAAAGATATAACAGTAAAGACATATGATGGTGTTTCAGCTGTTGCTCACGGAATTTCTAGTGAAGACGTTGCTGCAGGAACTTATTTAACTTTAACGGGGTTTAGTACTTTTCAGGGAATTATAGCAGAAAAATTAAACCAAACATTTAGAGTAAAAACATACGTTGACGAAACTCAATTAATAGTTGAAACTTTAGAAGATGCTATTACACGACCAACAAATACAGGCGGATCGTGGACAGGGGCTACTGGTGGGGGAATATCAAGTATTATCACAGATGGTGCAACAGTTGGAGAAATTACTACAACCAGTGGTTTAGGTTATGATAATCCGCCTGAGGTGACTTTTTCAGCTCCAGATAATCCAAGTCTTCATGGCAATGATAATGCTAATAAGAAAACAGCAGAGGGAGAAGTCGCTTTAGATGCTGAATATGCCGGTACTGATGATACTGGTGCTTGGATGGTTGGAGATACTGTAGGATTATATGAGTCACAATCTCCTAATGATGTTTTAACAAATGATGATGACGAAGATCAAGATGCACTTATAATTATAGATAAATGGCGAATAGTTACAGATCAAGGAAATGTAGAGTGGAGGTGGCGATTTAGTGAAGCTCCTGGATTAGACTATGTTAATGGTATTCCTACTATTACTGATTTTTACATGCAAAATGCTAGTAATGATAAATATCATTTTACTACTTCAAATCATGTAGAACTTTCTGGAACAGTTCCTAGTAAAGTAACTGCTGCAGGAACAATATCATTAAATATAGATTCAGTAGGTTTTGTTTCAATAACAAATGCAGGATCTGGTTATACATCAGCTCCTACCGTTGTTATTGGCGGCGTTACTAGTGGTGGTGGCTCTGGTGCTACAGGCACCGCTATATTAGATCCATATGACGCAACTACATCTACAGTAGTGGGTGTGTCTATAACAAATCCAGGAACTGGTTATACATCAATTCCTGACATTGCTTTTAGTGGTGGTGGGGGCTCTAGCGCTGCAGGAACAGTAGTATTAACAAATGATCCTATGATAGACTTTGGTTCAGGTAATGCACCTACTTGGGTAGTTAAAGGAGATCCCGTAGAATCTACATTTCCTCTTTATAATGGCATACAAGATAATTTACTTCCAATAGCTTTTATTGAGGGATATGCTTATGATGGTAATAGTTATTTAGCACAATGGTCTGATTCTGGTGAAAGATTAACACTTCAAGGAACTAGTGCTGATGGTTTTTTACCCGCAGGTGAGACTACTGTAGCTAATGTAGATGTTGTTCGTACAGATGCAATTCAATTAGCAGCCGATGCAGAAGGAGGAAATACTAGTAAAGACGATCAATATCTTGATATGCGTATAAAGTTAAATACTGTAGATGTTTTTGGAGATTATACTATACAAGAGAGAAAAATTATTGACTATGATGGTACTACAAAAATAGCACAAGTAGATCGTCCTTGGGATAAAGATAAGTTTCCAGAGAGTGATAGTGCTAATACTTATACATATGAAATATTAGCACCAAAGGATGAAAGAGTTTCTATTAATCCAGCTATACAAGTATTAGATTATATTACTTCTCAAACATATGGAAAAAGATTAGATGTAGATTCAGATATAGAAATGGGTTCTTGGCTATCAGCAGCTAGAACTTGTGATAGTAGAGGTACTCAAACATGTACTGTTACAGGTACTCCAGATGTAAAAGCAGGGGAAAGATATGTACTAACCTCTAATGGTGCTGCTCCTGATGCGGATAATTTTGTTCGTACTATGGGTATGGTTAAAACTGAGGTAGATGATGCTACTTCTGTTGAATTTGAAGAAGTTTGGGGTAAATTTACTAAATCTTTTATGCCAGAAAGACACAGCTATTTTGAAGGAGATATTATATATAATTATGGTGGTTATTATAGAGTTGGTGCATTTGCAGATGATGAAGTAAGAACGCTTCCTACAACATCTAAAAAAGTGACTGAAAGTACTGTTGGTGAATCATTAACAATAAAATTAGATGATATTACTGATATTAGTGATGAGGATATTGTTTTTGGATATGGTATAGAGGAACATGTAACAGTAGCCTCTATAGATATAACTAATAAAACAGTTACTTTTGATACAGATCAAGAACAACACCTTGTTGCAGGAACAAAATTATACTTTTGCTCTAATCTTACTCGTTTAGTATTACCAGTAACATTTGATGATGATACTGTCGCTTTAGATAGTGGTACGTTATCTGATGGAACATATACAGCAGTTGCTCATTCGGCAACAAACGGAGATGGTACAGGAATGACAGTTACAATGACTATAGTATCAAATGCTACAACAGCTGTAACTATCATAAGTCCTGGTCAAGGTTATGCTGTTGATGATACAATAACATTTACAGATCAAAATAGTCAAACAAATTCATTAGTATTAACAATAGCTTCTGTAGTTGAAGGTTTTCCTTTATATAGATTGGGTTCAGGTACCGGAGCCTCTAGACTTACTCTATCTAAAAAAGATGATACTGATAGTTTTTATATGGATACAACAGAATATAGTTTATATAATTCTGATTTTATTAAATATTGGAGACAATTAGGTTGGGAATCTCATCATCAAAGATGGGTAACAAGACATCAATTATGTACTACACTTGATACTTCTAATTCTGTTTTTAATAAT
>CALBXV010000442.1 GCA_937890045.1 uncultured archaeon | reverse complement strand
TATATTATATGCTCCAGCCTTTTTATAGGTTGGTTCGAATGCTTGTTCGTTGTAATTTTTCTTTGTTGATCTATGAAAGTCTGTATTGTTATAGGATATCTCTATATTAATAGTATTTTGCGAAATAAGAGGTTCATTTGCTAAAAGAGGAGTATATTGCGTATCGTCTAGGCCCTCCATAAATATATTATTTAGTAATGTAGTATCAGATGAATTTATACTAAATTGTCCTTGGATTAATTTTTCTCCCTTAAGAAATTCATCGACAAGAACTGATTTATATCCATATATTGGCATCTTTTGAAAAGATTCTGAATACTCTATAGTTATAATATCTGGTAGAGCTGTAGAACTAATAGTAGTATTAAGAACTATAGAGGTATCGTGGCCATTATAGAATGCAATATGATCCATTAGTTTAACCAAATAAAGCCTGCTTGTTCGCAGTCTGCTTTATTATTTATGTTTCTTTTAATATTAAATTGTTCTAAAACCCCAGAATTATTTTTTATCTGCTCAGTACAGAAACTTCCGCCCCATTGTTTCTGATATTCTAATTGCATATTAGCAATGGCTTCTCTAATTGTGCCATACCTTTCTGGATTTACAAACATTTTTAATCCTAACCCTGTGGAATCTTTAGAATCTTTTGATCCAATTAACCAAAATCCCCACATAATTAGTTGATAAGTCTCAGCTAATGAGTCTAAATCTACTGTACACTGACCTTTTGCAACTTCTAGATCTTCGTTAGTTATGTTTCCAGGAGGAGTATACATTCCACTTGGATCCCTTTCCCATTTTCCGTCCAAAGATTTACATACTAATTCATCTATTTCTGGATAACTCCAGGTATTTTTACCATACCATATATTAGAAGTCCAAGTTCCTGCACCATCACCAGCACCAGGTATAGATTCATTAACAGCAGAATTTACACAATCAGCTTGATTATCACTAAAGGGTGAGCCTCCTCCTTCTCCTGCACAAGTACCTGCATCTCCACACGCTACTTTAGTATCCCATTGACTATCCGAACAGTATTCTGCCTGGGTTAAACACTCATACTTTGTCTTGTCCACTAAATTAGAATTCTGTTGGGCGTCATATTGCACATTTGTACAGTATCCAGCTTGCCAATATTCTCCATCATTTAAGTAAATAGTTTTAGTAGGAATATCTATAGCCAGTTCCCAATCTTTTCGATACTTTTCAGGCAGAGTTGCGTCCCAGTCTACGTTCTCCGCATTTATTCTTGCTGTCATAACATAACCTGGCTTTGTATATATTAAGGCAGGCTCATACTCTGTAATATATTCATATGTAACCTCTAATTTATAGGCATCAGTAGACGTAGAAGTTACATTAGCATAATGAGAGTATTGTAAGCCATATAATGTATCCGCATCTGTACTTAATATAGGATCTAATCCACTGCGATAGACTAACTGTCTTAATTCAGTTCCGTCTTTATCTTCTAAATTTGAAGTGGCTCCAGAAGGAGTTGTAGAAAAATTAGATATATCAGCTCTACACCATGCTCCGTCATGAGCATCTACTAAACCTTCATTGAAGGGCTGTAAGGATATTCCATCTTTTCTAGTATTTCCATCCACACTCACAAAATCTACTGACTTTATTATATCTAAGTTATAAGAAAATGAACCGGTAGAATCTGTTACAGCACCATTACTATCTCTGGTTACTTTTGGAGTTACCAAAACAGGAACTTCTGTTTCAACAGCAAAGGTTCCGTTGATAGGCATATCATTCCAATAAGTTCCAGAATCAGATAAATATTTTAAAGTTAGCTGTAATGGATCAAGCATATATGTAAATTGTATATTAAAATCTATTGTATCAGAGATCATTGGAACATGCTGAATTATTAAATCAAGTTTATCAAGAGGAGAATTCGAGTAATCACTACCGTCAAATATCTGAACGTCAGATATATCAGCTCCTCGTAAATCATCTCCATATTCTCCTTTTAATGCCGGAAGATTAGTGATAGTAATCTGTCGTATATTTTCATTTATGAAAAGTGGATAGGCCGGATCAGCCCAGGGCAGGGCAAAATGCCAAGCTCCTACACTATTTTCATCATAAGCTACTTGAGGACTTATTGAAATTGTATCCTCAATCCCTAGCTGAGTTTTATAGTCCCATTGCTTAGAAAGATAATCCCATAGTAAATTTACGCCTAAGTTATGCGGAGCTGTATTTGTATATTCCCAGTTCCAGGTGTGTGTTCCTTGAAGGGGATCATCATGTGTTTCAAACTCTATAAGAATATCTCTTCCTGAAGTATTCTTATAATGGCCATTAACTGTTATTTGAAGATTTCCCTGTGGAGAAGTTTCACTTCCCCATATACCGTCCCACACCTGTTCCCACCACGTATTTGAATCCTCGACTACTCCTAATGGAATATTGGATACGGTACTTTTATACGTTCCTCCAGCTAGTGCAGGATCACTAATAGTGATGGGATCAGTTCCATCTGCTCCCAGAATAGCAGAAACATTTCCCATGGCAATAACAGGAATTATGCCGTTAGAATTTTTACACCTTATCTCTAAATAATCAGTCCAATTTGGTAAATCTTTTATTTCAGACCACTTCCAGTTTTGATAGTCACCACTAGCATCTAAATATAGTGGTTGATATTGTCCAAAGTCTATCTCAACTTCTGTTTGGTCAGAATCAGTAGGATCAAAATTATGCATCTTAAAGTGTGCTTGTACATTAATAGTATTTGTCATAGTTTCCCACTTATAGACATAATTTATTACAATCGTATGTGGTTCAGCTAGTAATGGAATATTTTTTATATTAAATTTCCAATTATCAACAGTGGAAGTATCGACAATATCTGCTAGAGCCCAAGTGACTCCTGATACTGTTACTTGTCCAGCAACTGATGCAGGATTTGTTACTAATTCATATTTTGAGAAGGAATCTGGATTAAGAATAGGATTAAGAGTAACTTCATGATCAAAAGTATTAGAGGGAGTACCACTAGCATTCACATGCTGTTTATATGTAAGATTTACGTGTGCATTATTCGTATACTTAAAGTCATAAGCAACTTCGAGAGTTATACTCTGACCTCCTAAGTCTGTAATTTTTTCTCTAAGATCAGATAAATCAATTTCTATTCCCGTATTATCTCCAAGAACAGTTACAGATCTCTTCTCTTCATCAGCAAGAGTTACTGCTGGATAAGTTTTCCAACTATTATTAGCACTATTCCAGACATTACCAGTCTGTAAGCAGAGCGCTTTATCATTATTATAAGCAATATCACTACAAGTTCCTGCTGCTTCACATGCTCCTTGATTTGTAATTGTTAAGTCTCCATCACAGGCAGAAAAAGCAGAGTGAGCAACGTATGCCTTACCTTCACCAAACCATCCCTCTACAAAATAATCATAATGATCTGCTACTGCTGTATTATCACTAGATTTAATATCAATTCTTATTTTATCACTTTGAGTTCCAACAAGATTCCAAGCAGTTTGATCTATAGTTATTGTATGTATTGCAGAACCAGTAGAAATTGGATCGTGGACACCATTAATAGTTACAGAAGATTCTCCTGGAGTATAGTCTATTGAGGCAGATGCTAGATTACTGATTTGATAAGAAGCTAGAGGAGCAGCTAAATAACTATTAATAGTCGTATCTGTGAATGTTGCCAGTAATACTTCAGTTATTGCCCCATGTGGAGCAGCTTCAGCAGGAAAATTAACATCTGTGTCCCCAGGAACAAGCTGACCAGTCATTTCTATTGCAGCTTGTGCTACTGGTGGACCATATCCGCTTGCTACGTTCGATACTTCTTCTTGGCCAGTAAGATTATCGAGAAAACCGTCTACTGTAAAAGTTGTTTTACCAGTACTGAAGTCTTGGTCATGACCTGTTACAACAAGATTAGCATAAACTCCTGTTTGAGTTCCATCCGAATCACGAATTGTAACATCATCGATAGAGATTGACATTTCCCCTGCCGTTGATAGAAGGTCAGAGTATGGATCTTCGGTAGCAGCATGTATTGTAGTAGTAGCATCTACTTCTCCACCTGGCAAATCACGGTCTTTAGATTGATTGATATTTCTAACGGCTAAACCTGGAACATTTATTTCTATCTTTGAATTATCTACTTCACTACCTCCAGCTCCTTCCCAACCATTATGTACAAAGCTAACTATGTTTTCAGTAAGATCAACTTCTATTATATTTCCATCTGCACTAT
>CALBXV010000441.1 GCA_937890045.1 uncultured archaeon | reverse complement strand
CTCTAATAAATAGTATAATTTATTGTATCATTTACATATTTTTATTTACTGCTCTGGCATGCCAATGTAAATGATTTGGTATTTTTCTTTGTACTATATCTATATAATATTTTTTGTCTTTATAAAACATATGCGCCACTTCTTGTAACATACTCTTCATCACATATTTATCTGGTTCTGGTATATCCATTGTATGTTCTTTCCAAACAACCATTGGTACTTTACAAGAATCACAATCCATAATTATAAAAAAATCATTTTCTTGATATGTTTGTGTTCTTATTTCTAATAAACACAATTCACAAGTTTCATTTAAATAAGATCCATTCATCAAGATTCTCTATTGGTTCTTCAGTTTTATTTTCAGATTTCTTTTTATGTATGTAATTGGTGCAAGTGAAAAATCCTATAATTAAAAATACAAATATTAGTTCAGTAATTATTCTTGTTGTTCGCTTCATAATTATAAATATTTATTTTTATTATTTCTTTTTCTTTCCTTTCTTTGCCTCTTTATCAAATTCACTTTTTGGCATATACTGATGAACGAAGTTCATTGAAACACTACGTCTTTCACTTTTACCTTTAAATGGATAAACCGTATGAAGTAGATATGATGGAAACATAAACAAATCTCCTTCAACTGGTGATACAACCATGCATCCACGTTGTAACGAAATATGATCTTCTGGTGTTGCATGATAAATAAATTCTATATCACCATCACTCTTCGATTTGCCATAAATTTCTCTTGGCTCATATTCTGGTATTTTTAAATATAGTACCGCTGATATTGTTGAGTACGTATGAAAGTGTACAGGATTGTATTCATTTTCATATTGACTAACTATCCACATAGAAGTTAATTCACTTCCAAGTACAATATCATCGTCTTCTTCCAAATTTGATTTCATGCCTTGAATAGATTTACTATCATTCATTACATTACATTCTTTTACATATCGTTGTGCTACAAGATTGAAAAATCCTGTTAAGTTTCTCTCATCACACATTTTTTGAGTAATAAGTAATTCTTTTTCTATTTGACCAGCAAGTTGTGGGCCCCAATTTATTTTATCTTTGTCGGCAATAATCTCATCAGTTAATGTTTCCAATTCTTTATATATCGGAATTGGTAATGTAGTTTTCATAACTACAGGGCCAAATGGTTTAAGTACTTTAATATTTAAATCAAAATTTATATCGCCCGTATCTGTATTTGGTTTTAGCATTTAGTGTATCCTTTATAATTTGGTTTTAACATTATGTTTCCCTATACAAGTTGTAATCAAAGAAATTTTATTTATCTCCATACATCCCATATATCACTTATAATTATATTTTTAATTTCTGTTAAATCTGTAATTCTATGTGCTGGATCAATATGTTCATTATATGGTTTATCCATTAATATAAACTTTTCAATACCACGACCTTTTTTCCAGGCACTCCAATTAACAGGTGAATCATCTACTAACCAATCTATTCCTGTTTTCCATTTATCCACGCCTTTACAAAATATTACTTGTTCAAAATCAAGTTGATTATCACCTAACCATTTTAATGTAAGATGTCGTGCATGTTCTTTTTGTGAAGTAATACACCAAAGTTTAAATTTATAGCCTTTAGCCCATTCAAACAAATCATGCATTTGAACTAAAGATCCACGTATAGGTAATCCGTTACCTAATATTTCTTTAGCGTGATCGTGCCAATAAATTTGATGTAAATCTTCTAAACTACAGTTAAAATTTTTCTCTAAATGCCAATCAGTAATTTTTAAATATTGTTCTGGTATATCTGTTTCTTTTATATATTCAGGATAATGTTCTTTTATAACTTTAGTCAATCCATGACAAAAATCTCTTAACACACCATCTACATCTATTCCTATAATTAAATTTTTTGGATATCGTGCCATATTATTTCTTTTTTAAATACCCCCCTTTAGTATAATATTCCCTATTACACTTTGGACTAAACTTACCACATATACAATATAACCATACTCTTCTTGTAGAAGAACAAACTTCATATTCTTGGCCACAATATTCACATTTCCAAAGTATATTACCACCAGGTAGTTTCGGAAATAAGAGTGTCATTAATGATTTTCTTTAATATAAAGTTGTCCATGTCTAGTACATACATCATTTACTATTGTTAATGTCTCACCACCAAGACAATCTGGACACCAACATTGTTCAGTACCATATTCCCTATGATTAAACTTAAATCTTTCCATACATTCATTATGTGTTTCTTCTCTTGGAAATCCAATATCATCTATCCTCATCCGTCTAATAGGCATCAGATGTATATCTTCTAAGTGATCATAAAACAGGTGGCCTCTTGGAGTTTTTGCACCACATAATATACATTTAAGCCAGCTAGCTCCAATATCATTTATCATCTTTTTTATATTTACTATATAATCTATTACATCGTTTCATTTCTAATCTAATTAAATTATACTGATAAGTTTTCATTCTATTATAGATAGTATCTACCCACTCCAAATCTATTTCTAAATCTTCTTCCAACTCTAGCAACTCTTCAGTTAAGAGGCCTCTTAAATGGGGCCTCATTTTAGAAACATCTAAGATAGTATCACGTAGTAATTTAATTTTTTTTAAATACTTATTCACTTGTTTTAATGAAGGTTGATACGATGATACTATTACTCCTCTCTTAGTAATATCAAATAAACTAATTATATTTTCTCCACAATTTATTGGCTAATTCTAATGTTCCTCTTGCTGGTTGTATTTCGTGGAGAAAAACATCATTTATCCAATCATTAACCAGCCCCCAATCCATATTAGGTTCGTTGTCTTCCATATAACCAATATCGTCATGGTTATTTTCACTTATAGTATTTCTAAGCATAGTTAATTTATCAGTTATGTTTCTTAGTTCAGGTACTAACCAATCAGGATCTTTATGTCGCCAAGTTTTAGACATTCCATTTTGCCAGTTTGAGTTCAATTTTATTTATTAACTATAGAAGTGTCAATAGAAACGCCAGTTGGATCTTTATAATACGGTGGAATATTAATAGTGTCTGGTAATGCTATACCAGTACTATCAACATTTTCATATTCCATCAATCCAATTTTTGTTTCAATTGCGTTTACTACAGGTTCTAATTTATTAAAATAATCAGCAGTTGTTATTAGTATTATAAGTATCCAATGTATGTAATAACTTGTAATTTATTTCTTCCTTTTTTTAGGTTCAGGATATTTTACTATCCAATAAAGACTTAATATCAAACACACTATACATAAAACTCCAAGTAAAATTGCTAGCCGTGTATACGTAACTAACATTTTATTTAACCTCTATTTCTGCTCCAGTGTCCTCAAATTTTTGTTTGAGACTTTCAGCTTCTTCGGGTGTAATATTTTCTTTAATAGCAATAGGAGCTTTATCAACCAGGTTTTTTGCATCTAGTAATGGTGTTCCAAATTCTGTTTTAATCAATTTTATAACTTTAAGTCTTTCCTTACCAGCATTCTTTAAAACTAAATTTACAGTAGAAGGTTTTTCTTCTTTCTGTACTTCTTCTACAGCAATAGTTTGAACTGATTGTACGGTAACTACATCAAACTTATCTTCAATCTTTTTAACTAATTCACTTAATTGTAGCATATTACATTTATCTAAATATTCTAATATATCTTCTTGTGTTATTTTCATATTATACCATCATCCCAATTTTAAATACTTCTTTTAACATACTTTGCATTATACTATTCCAAGTCCATAACATTAAAGTAAATATAACTATGTACTTTAATACTACAAGTAGAATAAAAATTATAATAGATAGTTCAAATTCTATTTTCTTTGTTAATGTTTGTATTGTTATTTTCATTTATTCGATATAGTATATTCTTCATTAAAATTCCAACTTTCAGATACTTCAAAATCTTGAAAACTAGATTCATCATAAGGTCTATATCTATTCCACATCCTATTTAACTTTTTTAATGTATCACCATTATAACCAAATTCACGATCATTATATATGGTATTATGCATATTATCTACAAATTCCCAATCAGATACTTTCCAAACAACATTACCATCTTTATCTAATCGTTCCGTATAATTATCCATTTTATCATAACCATTTTTAGTACACCAAACTTCTATACGTAGTCGTAGAAATTCTAATTTTTTTAAAAGATTTTTTCTATTAATTTTCAACTTCTTCTGGATTCGCCCAATCATCATCACCGTATACATTTATTTCAGATGACTCTTTATATGCACCATCAAATTCTCTATCTCTAAAGGGATGTTTCTTAGGAACTCCTGATTTATTAAATTCAACTTCTTTAGTTATACTCCTATAATCTGGTACCACTTTTCTTTTCTTCCAAATAGACTTTAACCATCCGTGTATCCAATTTTCTGTTTTCACAATTATAACACGCTTTGTTGTCCAAGCCAGTACACTAGCTTTAATGAAGAATATAAGATTAAGAACATACTGGTAGTAAATATTAAAGTATCTACTCTAATACCAACAATAGTATTAGAACCAATCCAGTTTCCAAACTTAATAATTGCGTTATTAAATGGTTCAGTAATAAATGATAACAATTCCATAGGTAGTTTTCCTTTATATTAGGTTAATTAAATCTTTAAGCGTATGGTGGAGTTTCTTCTCGTACCCATTCTATTTCAGTCATGCCTCTTTTAGTAGCTATCCGTCTAACTTCTTCTTCTGATTCACATACTATCCAATAATCAATAGTTTCATTAGATGTCTCATCCAGTCCTTGTACACGAAACCAAGTTTTGCCACTTGGAGCACGAAGTTTTAATGTTTGATGTTTAGTCATCCCAGCTACCCCATAGGAGCCAATAAATTCCTATGGCTACTAAAGCCGTAGCTACTACTAATATTAATGTGTTCATTTAATAATTACTCCATTTAATAATTACTTCGTGTGTAGCATAAATATTACTATCATTACATTTAAACCTTGTAGGAAAATGTAGTATTTCTACAAGTTTAACTAATAGATTAGTTTTCTTTACTCGCATTATTGCTCCTATTGGAATTGTATTCATATTTTTATATTTCATAATTTAGGTTCTTCACCTAAAGTTCCTGGAGTTTTAATAAGTTCTTCTAAAGTATCTTCATCTAAACTAAGAGATTCATAAGTACCATCAACATTTTCATGTGAGAGTGTATAAACATATTCTGGTCTATGTACCAACCTATATTGTGCAATTCTGTATCCTTTATTATTAATAGTAAGATTCATATCAAGTGGAAACTTTTGATTATTCATTTTCTCTATTTTTTTCTCTATAGATTTGAAGAAGTTCCTTTTCAAATTTTAAATTTGCCCACTCTTCACCACTAAGATACTTACCACTCTTCATTCCAGCAATTACATCTTGGTAATTAGACCTATGATTTGATGGGGCCTTGTTTTCTCTATATCTATTTGGGGATCTTAAAAAGTAATAGTCCATCTACTGCCTTATTTGTTAGTGATATCATTTTCTCTATTTTTTTCTATTCGGTTTAAGCATCGTATGTCATTATCTAATAATGTA
>CALBXV010000440.1 GCA_937890045.1 uncultured archaeon | reverse complement strand
GTGCACCCGCATTCTGCTGGTTTTAGAACCATTTACAGTGGGTAAGCACTGTATCGCCATCCTCAAGTAGGCTAGAACCATTCCGACCGATCTCTTTGCAATTTGCGACATCTTCATCCCCCATACATTCAGCTTCTCTTATGATCATCTGCCTCAGAAAGTCCATGTCTCCATCTGCTTTCAAGACTTTATTGTAAATTCTCTTTACACCCCAGGATAGATTTGCTGCTGTTGGTCTTGTTTCCGTAAGTTCTCTACCTGCAACTTTAAGCTCAGTCATTAAGTCCGTCTTTGTTTTTGCTTTACTGTTATTTGCTGTAAGAGCTAGACCCATTGCTGCAGCTACCCCTATAGCAGGTGCCCCTCTTACATTCATGTTTCTTATCGCTTTAGCTACCTGAACATGGTCAGTACAATGAATGTGTGTGAATCGGTTCGGGAGTTTACGTTGGTCAATCAGAACTACTGTTCCATCATTCCATCTTACAGTTCTCTCGTTATAGAAGTTCACCATGACCTTACATACTTCTTCTCCAGAATAATGTAATTAAAAGTAGTGGTTAATCTAAGGGGTTGGAATGATTTAAAAGAGGATTTAATTCACGTGAAGATGATTTGTCTGAAGATATTCAAGTAGCGTCTGGACGGCTATCCAAAGATGGCGTCTATGTAGTATCAGCAACAGACAAGAGTGAACTGGAGGAAAAAGGATATGGAGATGCTAAAGGAAAGAAATTGTTCTTGAAAGATTATGAAACATTATTTCTTATCTATTCTGGAAGATTAAAGGTAAGAAAAAGTAGATCTATAATCACACTTGACGACATGGTTGAGTATGCCCTTAAACGGGACCCAGATGCTTGGACCAAGTTTTTAATATATCGAGATTTGAGGAGCCGAGGATATGTTGCTAAGGAAGGTTTTGGTTTCGGCGTGGATTTCAGGGTCTATAGTAGGGGTGAGTTTGGAGTAAAGCCTGCTAAGTATGTAGTATCTGGACTTGATCAAGGTAGAGAAATAACTGTAAAGAAAATAAGTAAATCCGTAGATCAAATTTCAAGAATGGGAAAAGAACCTATAGTCGCTGTGATAGAGAATAGAGGTGAAGTCATTTACTACAAGATTTCACGAGAAAGACTTGAAAACCTTAAAACTGCTCCTTAGACTTTATCTCAAGTCTGATACCGAGAAGAACCAATAATGAGCCAAACGATAGACCTCATATTGCTCACCAGACCTGTAAACTCAATTATGGTGGGCTTTGCTGTAATTGTCGGCATAGCTGTTTCAGCCCCTGATCAACTACTTTCAGTACTGGCATTATTGGGTTTCTTAACAGGCTTCTTCATCTCAAGCTATTCTATGGTAGTAAATGATTTGTATGATTTAGAAGTGGACCGAATTAACAGCCCTGAAAGACCTTTAGCAAGTGGCAGAATTCATCTCAGAACTGCAGCAGCATTTGCAGTTATTCTG
>CALBXV010000439.1 GCA_937890045.1 uncultured archaeon | reverse complement strand
ATCATTATATAGATGGACAGCCACACTGTTTAAGTGTTAGCAAAATAGTTAAAGAGGACCCTTGGGGTGTAACTGAAAGTGATATAGAACAACTCACAAAAGAAATTGGGGGATACAATGAAGAACAGTAATAAACCTGTAGATAAAGTAGATAAGATGATACTGGCATACATAATACTAATCAGCGTGTCTGTTCTATATTTCGGAGGACACATAGCCTGGTGGATAATAAGGGAGACAGTACTATGAATATAGTAAAACACTCATCACCTTTACCAATCGACTCATCATCGCATACTAGAATAGATGCGTTGTGGGATGCCGTAGAGGTGTTGAGGGAGAGGATTGATGCACTTGAACATGAGTTATCATTCTTTCAAGACGACACAATGGGATTACTAGTTAAGATGAACGTAAAGATAAATGAACTGTTAAACAGTCATTACACTAACAAACAAAGTGAGGAACACAATGCAACAGATAAAACAAACAACTAACTATGATAGGTTTGACTTTGATCCTTCAAATAGGGACATATCAATACCTAAAGTAAAACAGCTAGAGTTGTCAATAGGTCTTATAGACTTTGGCAATTCATATCCAATAGTTGTTGGTCAACCTAAACAAAATGGCCACGCACCTATGAAAATGACTATATTTGATGGTCAACATAGGTATTGGGCTAGATTCAATCTTGATAAGCCTATTTGGTTCGTAATTGATCCTAAAATGACGATTGATAACGTAGGTCTTGTCAATAGTACTCAACATGGATGGAAGATAGCTGACTTCCTAAAGACGTACTCAACTGATACTGATACGAGAGAGGGATTACATCAGTATAAGATAGTAACTGGATATAGAGATAGACACGGATTCAAATCAGGTGTAGCTCTGAAGGTTCTATGTGGAGGTAGATGGGGTAATGTCAAGAATGATCTCACAGCTGGGACACTAACCGTTACAGCTAACCTATCTGAAGCTGAAGACTTTGCTAGAGCTATAGCAGACTTTGGACAGTACTGCAAGTTCAATAAGCAAGATAGATTCATCTTTGGATTTAAGAAGCTGTGGGACCTGCCAGAGTATAGCCACAAGAAGATGCTATCAAAGCTAGAGTATCTTAGTGTTAAGCTAGTTAGATGCCCAGGAATAGATGACTACGTTCACATGTTCCAAGACATTTATAATCATAAGAACCAGAACCCTATTACAGTAGGATAATCTGTTAAGGAGCTAGCGGCAGCTAATATATTGTTCCTCCGCAAGATAACGATGTAGTTGTCGCTGGTTTCCTTAAATTAGGAGTAATTATGAGAATATCACTCTGGAAATGGATAAAGTGTAAGATATTTCACAGGCCTAGTGCTAGGTACGAGAGGAAATATTGCTATGGTTGTCATAAATCATATTGGAGTAAAATAAAATGAAACTATCAAGAATAGAATGGTGTCAAAAATGTGATATAAGTGCGTTGAAGACAGTGTATAAAGAAAAAAATGTGTTTGAACATATTGCTGTCCCTACACTGATAGTAGCGTCATTTATATTTTCAGTATGGATAACATATTATGTACTATCACATCAATATCATTCATTAGGATATTAATATGCCAAATAAAAAAGCTAAGCGTCGCAAAGAAGAAAAACGTGAAAAGGATGAGTATTTGAGTAAGCACGGTAGAACACCAGCTCAAATTAAAAGAATAAAAAACAGAAAAAGGAGAGTTAATTATGGGCTTTGATGTATATGGTTTAGAACCAACTAATCCACATAATGTAGAGAGACCAACGATGGATTGGTCTAAAGAGGTAACTGAAGGTGAAAGAGACCGATTCTTTGAAGACTTAAATGCTTTTGAAGAAGCTGTACCAGGCCACTATTTTAGAAATAATGTATGGTATTGGAGACCATTATGGGAATTTATCAGCAATGCGTGTAATAATATATTATCTGAAGATGATATAAAAGCAGGCTATAGCAATAGTGGTCATTGTATTAGCAAAACAAAATCAAAGAAGATAGCAGCTAGGATAAGAGCTCTACACAAAAAGGGTGAAATATTAGAGTATAAATCTAGCTATGAAGACTTTCTTAAAGAGCTACCTGATGAGCCGTGTGATTTGTGTAATAGTACAGGTATGAGAATGGATGATCTAGGTAAAGAAATGAGAGAAAAAGACCCAAGCTTTACGTGCAATGCATGTAATGGTAAAGGTACTAACAAAAACTTTGCAACTAGATATCCATTCCATGAAGAGAATATACTAGAGTTTGGTAATTTCTGCGAAGAAAGTGGAGGATTCCAAATATGTTAAAAAAATGTAAAGAAGAAGGTTGCGGTAAATGGTATGATACTATGTACCAGGATAAAGATGAATGGGGCTCTATTAGAAGCTATCTTCTAAGACGTATCAGGGAAGAGAAATACAGACAGAATAAACATAACATATATGGTTTTGGATGGAACAGACAAAGAGTTGTTCAATTATTGCAACAAGAGGTTGATATTATTGAACATGAATTGCAAAGGCAGAATAAAATCGTTAAGGCAGAATAAAACTAAGTGAGTTAGGGTTGTAAAGCCTTTTCTGTCTTTAGGAAGTGGTGATAAGCAGGTGCAGTCAGCACAAAGCTGTATCTTTAGTACCCACTGGCTGGCATAGGTACACACTTCCTAATATTGGGGCGCTCCGTTTATTATTTGTTAACTAGTCTATATTTGTTAAATTAGAGACGCTAATTAAGGAGAGAAATTAGTATGAAAATAGATATTGCTGACCTGTATCATAAGTATATACAGCACGAATCTGACCTTAGAAAAGGGGCGTATATAAAATACGATGGCTGGTTTAGAGCTAGCAGCGCGGGTCAATGCTTTAAGAAGCAAGCGTATAAAATGAGAAATTATATAGGAGAAGAAATCGATCAAAGAGTAGCTAGGAATTTTAGACTCGGTACTATTGTACATAATGATATTGCTGAAGCCTTAGAAGGCTCACAATATTATACTGAGTATAGGGTGGAAATACCTGACTTTAAAGTAGTAGGTCATATTGATATATGTACAATGGATGGTGATGGACCTGATAACCCACCTAAGAATGGCACAATAGTAGATATAAAAACTGTTCATAGTTTTAAGTGGAGAAAGATGTTTGGTCTTAAGAAAAATAGAGACCCTAATCCGAGTAAGAACTATGAAACACAGATAGGTACATATGCTCTTGGTCTTGCAGATAAACATAAACTGGCACATGTAGACATGTCCATATTATGGTATAAGAAAGATGATGGTAGTATAAAGTCTCAAACAGTTCACCAAAAATATATTGCTATAGCTTTAGAATATTGGGCTGAACTTAGTGAGGTAATAGAAGAAATAAAACATTTCGAGGTCGATGTCCTTGTAGCAGGTGCAGAACCAAATGTTCCAGTGTATGAGTGGGAATGTAGATACTGTGAGTTTTCTAATATATGTGATACGCCATTTGGCAAGGGGTAGTACATGAATATAAATGCATGGATAGATACATATCATTCAATGATAATGATGCCTATTAACAAATATAGTGGAATAAGTGGTTTCCAGCTTACAAATAATATGAGAATATATTTTAAGGATAGCCACTTAACAGACAAATCAAGGCTAATTATGAAAAGACATTGGGAGAGACAACGTGAAAAGAGTCGAGCTGTTAAATAAGGAGGTAGAAATGAGTAAGTGTAAGTATTGTGAAAAGACGTTCACAGATAAGCGAAGACCAAACTCAACACAATGTCCCTCTTGCCAAGTCTCCAAAAGGCGGTGGGCAAGGAAAAGAGAATGTGTTGACTATCTTGGTGGAAAATGCCAACGCTGTGGTTGGGACAAGCACTTAGCCGGGCTTCAGTTCCATCACCTTCGAGACAAGAAGTTTGAGCTTAATGCAAACGGACTTCTGTTAAGATGGGAACAGTTGATTAATGAACTGAAAAAATGCATATTGCTGTGTGCGTGTTGCCACGCCATAGAAGGATCGAATAGCAACAGGTTTCAAGTAGCTAAAGGAGGTGCGTATAGAGTACGTGTGGACATTTAGACATATGACAGATAAAATAAGACAAAAGGGGACTTAAATGAAACAAAGTGATATAGTTGTAAGCACTGGTGCTGGTGTCGAGATAAATCTTGACGCTGCTAAGGTTATACAAAAGAAAATAACTGATAAACATAAGAAGGTAAGCAAGTCTAGTACTCCTCCTTTGTATGTTAAACAGAAGATGGGTCTTGACTATGTAGAATATAGTTACATGAGAGATGTAGCTGATAAAGAATATCCAGGTTGGAGTTGGACTATACTTAGATCAGCACCTATTGGAGATGTGTTCTATGAGGTGCATGGTAGACTAAAGTGGTTTGATGAAGGTATTTGGAGAGAAGGTGATGCTGTAGCGGCCCATAGGATACAGAGAAAACAAGGTTCTACTGAATTTGTAGACATTGGTAATGATATAAAGGCTGCTAATACAGACTGTATCAAGAAAGCCTTTAATATGTATCTCAATATTGCTGATGATGTATATAGAAACATAGTGGATGACCAAACTCTTACTGATGAGCAAATAGAAGAGTTGGTTGCAATATCTCAAGACGCAGATAGAATGGATGTAGTAAAACAAAAGATACAGAGTATGGAAATAGGACAATGGAACTATGATGCATCTATTAATAAACTAAGGAGATTAGCAATTGATGAATCAGGAAGATCAGAAATGTGAGGAGTTAAACCCTGTGGAACACTTAACAGCAAATGAATTTTGGGAGTATAAAGGAATGAAAGAAGTAAGCACAAGTTATGACGAAGGATTGCTACTACCAGGCAATAATTACACGGTTGGCACCAATGATGGTAGAGAGTTTCAAAGGATAACTTTCGTTGGATACAAACAGTTAAACGGTAAGCCTATGATGCTATTTAGCACTGAGGATAACAAACAGTTAACAGTTAATCCTAGCTTTCACACATATACTGTGGAAGAAGAATCTTCTGTTAATGAAGTTACCTATGAACAGGCTAGAGCATCTGGGTCTTGGAAATAACACAAAAGGAGTCATATTATGGCTAAACTCACAACGGATGATGTTGAGAAACTTCAGAAAGAAGGCGTTCTTAACAACAGCACGGTTAAATCTCTTAAAGAAAAGGGCCTTGCAAGCTCCAGAAAAAGAGGTAGTAAACCTTACATGAAGACCAAGAACAATGGATGGGTATCACCACAATTCTATTTTCAAGGAATTAACGGTGACAATCCTTCTAGTAAAATGGTTGAACTAAAAGACAAAATAAGAAAGCTCATTACTGAGTATTCAACAACAAGGAGCGGTAAATGAAAGAGATAGATGCTACTTATGATCCATCCTCTAGTGGGGGCACTGGAAGCAGAGTCCCAATAGAACCAGGATCATATCCAGCACATGTTTGTGGATATTCCACTAGAGAAGTAAATACCAAGGCTGGTCCAGCCACTGTCGTAAACCTACAATATGTTGTAGCTGATGAAGCTAAACATCAAATACAAAAGATGTGGGATATGGAAGGTTGGACATATAAAACAGATGTTAATGGTGACCGCATACCACTCAAGAATGGTAGTGGTGAACAATTAACAACTGGATGTAGCCATATGGTAGATAAGCGTTTTTATGGGAATGGAGTATTCCTATTTCAAGGAGGAGGTAGCTCTTCTAAGAATAGGTTCTATTTTGAGTTCCTTAAAGCGCTAGGCATCGCAACAGAAGAAGTAGAAGTGGATGGAAAGAAAGTCCAGAAGCTTATGCTTGTTGAAGAAGATGATGTCATTGGTCTTCCCTGCTATGTTCGCATTAAACGAGAAGAGTGGGTTGATAAGAAGACAAATGAGAAAAGAGGTGCGTGGAAAGCTAACAGGGTATTTCCATGGACTGAAGGTTCACGCCTAAGTCCAGAGGAAGTTGATCCTAACGCTGACGTACCGTTTTAGTACATTAGGCTGGGCATTGCCAGTAGGTTATTGCTGTAATAAAGCTAGCGTCCTATGCTATGGCTCCAGCCTATAAATTTTAAAAGGAGATAACATGAATCGACCAACTGAACTATATGCTAAGTATGATACTACATGTCCTAGACCCAGCTGTGATGTCCCAATAAAACAGGGCGACAAAATAAGGGTGTATAATGATAAGTGGTATCATGGTAATTGTTCGCTCGACTTAGAAAGAAAGAAGGATAAGAGATTGCAAAAGAAAGCGAGGAATCTTAATCGTAAATCAAAGGTTACTTTCTTTGATAAAGATGAAGGTGATAAAGTATTTGATGTGGATGTAGATGAAGATGGACCATTTATAAATGTGGCAGGTAAAGCTATGAAGGATATTAAAAAGACAAAGAAATTTGGGCCTTCTCCAGTAGAAGTGTTATGTAAAGACCTCGCCATAGAACGTAAGAAACACAACATTGTAATAACAGCATTAACATGGTATGCCCGGCGTTCAAACTATGAATGTGGTGTCGAGCATGATAGACCGGCGATTATGTATGATGAGGGAGTTAAAGCCAGGGAGGCTATAAATCGCTTGATGGATATTAAGTGAGGTATTAATTTGAGATGGGTACAAGGACTACAAGAGACATAATACTTAGGGGGCTTGGCTCCTTCCAAGTCTCTCCTTATCTCCCTCTCGCCGGGCCTCCTATTAACTTAGTATAGGCGCTTTAGTATTGACTAGGGTGCCTATATGTATCTGGAGAATAAAATGGACAATCAAGGTTCAATAACAGTACGAATAAAGATGGATGAATATAAAGGTCTTGAGTCAGCCCTTGCCGCAAGAATATCAGAAGTAGCAAAAGAACTGGACAAACACAACGGTAAAGCAAAAATACTACAAAAAGAATTAGATATAGCTAATGATCTTGTTGAGAACTTTAGAAGTATGCGACAGGACTATGAAAAAGAATATGAAAAATATAAGGCTACAAAGAACGGAGAGTTAAAAAATGAAAGCAAAACAAGGTTTGACCTTAAAAAAGAAGAAGCGGAAGCCTTGGATTCACAAATTTCCCAGGGGGTATCAGGCTCTTACTGCGCTTCCTGTGAATAGTGGATTCATAACAGAAAATAATAGAAAAGGATTGATTATAGATAAAAATGATTATGGCGTTAAGGTATTAATAGAAACAGCGGATGGATGGGAAAAACTTTGGATAGCGGGAGGTACATCTGTAAAAAAATTAATTAAGGAGAGAAAAAATGAGTAAGATGTCATGGATAGCATATTTAGTAGATTGTAACAGGAGAGATGAATTAATTGAATATTTAGAAGAATCTGGCTTTTTACATCCAGTAAGGTCTGCTGATGAATTATTAGCAACAAAAAATAGTTTAATAGACGATGGTATATGGAAAGGAGACTCAAAAAAATATGATGAATCTGAAATAGGTGAGTCTTATGGTGGCGAGTAAGAGATGCCCTAGATGTGGTCACCAATATAATATAAAAAGAAACAAAGAAATATCAACCTTATTACAACAAAGATCAAAATCTACAAGAGTTGGTCTTACAAGAATAATGAGGAAGATACAAAGTACAATTCCCTCAAGTAAAGTAGATAATAGTAGTGTTAAGAAATTCCTAAACACAATAGAACACTGTAGTGATGATGTTGTTGAATGGTGTATTGACCAGTACTATATAGAGAATAGAATGTATCAGGGTAAAGGGTTTGCTTACTTGCAGGCTATGATATTAAATCATAAATTAAATAGAGAGGAGATGACTAATAATCAAGAACTCATGCACGGAAAAGTACCTGGTGCAGAGGTTCTTACCACATATGACGAATGGGAAAAGGAAATATTAAAACTAGAAAAAGGAGAGAATGATGAGTGATATAACAATGTTCGGACCAACGATGTTCGATGTAGTAGAAGACTCAATTAAGGTTGAGGGACTAAAGAACTCAACTGATTATAAGTTTATTGTGAGGTGTGACACATCTGAGGTTCTTAGTTGTATGTCAAGTGAATATAGACTTGTCACCAACGAGGAAGTAATGAAACATGTTATGCCAATAATGAAAACTCACAAGGCAAAACTAACTGAAGCCAGAAGTTTCTCTAATGGTAGAAGAAGTAACTGGACATTCACATTCCCTGATAAAGTAGAGATAGCTGAAGGTGACTTCGTTAATCCTACTGTAAACATAGGTAATAGTTATGATGGTACAACAGCTGTTAATGTAATAGCAGGTGCCTACAGGCTAATATGTGCTAATGGAATGAAGATAGGTAAGATATTTGGCAAGATAAATAACAGACACTCTGTATATAACCCTAACCTTGATAAGCTAGATGAGATTATACCTCAAATTGTAGAAGCAAGTAAGGTTATTGCTGAGAATGATATGCAAGAGTTAGTAGATACTCCTGTATTTCAAGGTCATATAGCAAATGCCTTAGAACTTCTACCTGAACAGTATATGGAAGAAGCTTTAAACTACACTCTCAAGAGCAAGCCAAAGACATATTGGGACCTTCTCAATATGCTAACGTGGGTTTCGACTCACATAATGGATAGAGAAAAGGAAGCCACTCATCAGTTCGAGTCAACAATATGGCCTGAAATGAAGAAGATGGCCTCAAACGCCCCTACCATAATCGCGGAAGCATAGTGGCTGGGCCGGACTTTCCGTCCTGTCCAGTTATTATACCTTACTACGGGGGGAAGTTTGAACTGTCAAGACGATTAGTTCCAATGCTTCCTCCCCATGAAAGGTATATAGAAACCTTTGCTGGCGGACTCAGTATGTTCTTTCGTAAAAAGAAAACTGTATGGAACGTAGTCAATGATATTGATAATGATATAGTAAATCTTTATATTACTATACTGGAGAGATTTGAGGAATTTTCTGAGAATGTATATTGGATACCACGAGGTAGAGAACTCTATACAAGATTCAAGGCTGAGATTATGGCTGGTAAGGTGATGGATATACCAGACCCTAAGAGGGCATCACATTATTATTTTCTTATAAGAAATTCATTTAACAAGAATCCATATGGTGTATTTTCTAAGACACCTAAACCTGAATGGAGACAAGAACTTCTAGAAGAATTGAAGTACTCCAGAAAATACTTTGAAGGTACAACAATAGAGAACCTTGACTTTCGTACACTGTTTAAGAAGTATCCACCAAGACAGTATGATTGTTGGTATTTTGATCCTCCATATGTAGTGGCTGGTGAAAGAGGTGACTATTATATGCACCAATTTGATTGGGATATGCACAATGGATTGAAGGAAGTATGTGATGCTATAAATGAGGTTGGTGGAAAATTTATGGTAAGCTATGATAATAAAGATGAAATTAGAGATATGTATAAAGACTATAACATACGTGATATACAAACTAAATATGCTGGTGCTAAGTCTGCACGTAGCAAGATATTTACCGAGTTGGTAATTATGAATTATGAACCATTAATTCAAGAAACATTATGGCAAGGAGGCGAAAATGGACGATAGAAAATCTATGCCAGCCAGCCCTGAATCAGAAAGGGCTGTGCTAGGATGTATATTAAAAGAAGAGAAGTGGATTGAACAAGCCATGGAATATCTTCCTATATCTGATGCGTTTTATAATAAAGATAATAGACATGTATGGGAGTCAATGCTGGAGCTTTACAGAGAGAAGAAACCTATAACAGTAATTACTGTACATGAGAAATGCAAGGACAACTATCGAGGACATGATATACCAGATGCATTATACGTATCAGACCTTACTGAAGAGACACCATCATCGGCTCTTGCATGTCAATATGCTGAGACTGTTTGGAAAAGATATATTCAAAGAGAGGTAGCTAAGAGTGCATATAGAATGTATAATCTTAGCTTTGATGATTTTGAAGAGGTTGCAACACATCTTGAGAACCATTCAAAACTTGTAGAAGAACTAAAGATGATGCACCCATCACATAAGAAATCTATTGATGAAATAACAGAACAAGCTGTTAAAGAGATAAAAGCTGGTGCTAATATAGTGCCATTCGGTGTTAAGGTTCTTAATGACCATCTTGTAGGTATGACAAGAGGTGAAATTACTATTATAGGTGGAAGGCCAGGACATGGCAAGACCACACTAATGATAAATATATTAAGAGGTCTTATACATCAAGGCATGAAAGTAATGTTATTCAATAGAGAAATGACAAACACCGAAATGATAAGGAAACTCATAGTATTGGAGTCAGAACCACTATTGTACTCAAGAGTAAGACGCATAGGTAACGAGGGCTTCGTTCCTAACGGTGAAATCGAGCTTATGGACAAGGCAAAAGAGAATATCGATATAATCTATAAGAACCTACATATGTACGATGATATTCGAGATATAGACTCATGTCTAAGGGAGATAATAAGGGAGAAACCAGATGTTGTAATCGATGATTATATACAGCTGGTAGAAACTCAGAATATGAAGGAACGTAGGTTTGAAGTAAAGAAGATACTTGATGATTATAAGTGGCTCGCAAAAAAGGAAAAGTTTGCAGCTATATTAGTATCACAGTTAAATAGAGAAATAGAAAAGAGGCCTGACCCTAGACCTAGAATGTCGGACCTTGCAGAGTCTGGTAACATAGAACAAATTGCTGAGACAATATTATTTCTATTCTATGGATATAACTTTAATCCCGACAGATATAATAGCACAGAAATTGAACTAATAACAGGTAAGGCAAGATACGGTACGATAGCAAGTATACAGGCTGGTTTCTATGGAGATAAGTGTAGATTCTATACGTCACCACATGTGGCGTCTCATGACGAAACAAAACACAAAGTACCTAGGCAATAGAATACACAGAAAATGTAGAATGTGTAAACAATCAGGTAGTGGCAAGTTTTATAAATTTGTTACTATCTTTACACACACTACTCTTGAACCAGTGTGCAGAACATGTATGATGAAAGAATATTATGGCACTAGAACAAAAAGAAGTAGACACTGGACAGGTGAGGATGTTTTTGGAATTAAAGACCACAAATAAAGGAGATTATTATGGTTTCTAACGATCAATTTAAACAGTTTGAAGATGTAAGAAATGAAGGTTTGTTTAATATGTTTGATCCACAAGCCAGAGACTTAACTGACTTAACTAAAGACGAGTGGATTGAAATAATGAACAACTATGACTTACTAAAAAAGAGATACAAAGAAACAGCAAATAAAACAAAAGGACCATCTCCAGTACCAGGTGGAACAGATGGGCCATGATATACGATATACTTGAAGAAGAGTGCCCTGAATGTGGAGCCGCTGTTATAGAAGCAGAATTTAGTGATTCACCATCACCAGATGATACAATAAGTGGATTCATATGTGAAAAAGAATGTGGATTTGAAGGAGTATGGGTGGACGTTATAGAATGAATCATCTGTATATAGGTGTAGACCCAGGAGCTAAAGGCGGAATAGCCTACATATATGTAAGGCCCTGGAAAAATGAATCAAATGCTATCAAATGCCCAGGTTCACCTATAGATATGGCAGATTCTGTCAGACGCATCGTGCATGATTTTACTATGGATGGTGGGACCCTACGCAACACTTTCGTTGGAATTGAACGAGTACACTCAATGCCAGGCCAAAGAGGGATGTTTAAATTTGGAACAAACTTTGGAATGTGGCTTGGAGTATTCGGATCAAATAATATAGAACCAGAATTAATTAGCCCTCAAACATGGCAGACTATGTATAGAAAGGATGGTCTTGCAGCTGGGATGGAGGGCACAGAAAGAAGAAACAAAAAGAAATCAATAGCACAAGATATATTTAAACACTTAAAGGTCACGCAGCTTACGTCAGATGCGCTATTAATTGCTAACTATATTAAGGAGGATAAAAAATGAGTGAAGAGGATAGGATGTTAGACACAATGGTGAAACTTCTTGAAACGCAAACAGCCTTATGTAAGGGGATTCTAGAAAGCACACCTGAAAACTTTGAAGAAGAACACGCAGTATCTTTGATGGTCTTAAAAGAAATAAATAGAAAGAGTGAAGATTTAATTAATTTTCTCTCGGGAAGGTATATGGTATAGTTTTAGGGGTGGCTGGGACGCCTCCTTTATGTTTGCATTAAGTCCTGGTCGCCCCAACTTTTTCTATCTTAGCTAAAGCTCTCGCCACATCAGCAGACATAACAGACTCTTGTACTTGTTTCCCCTTTTTTGACCTATATAAACCAAGCTCACTCTGAGCAGCCCAACCAATATTACCCTTGACTATCTGAGGCACCTCGCGGTATAAATATCTAGCAAGAGCAGTATTAATAAGCCGTGTCTTTTCATAAGCTCTTCTATCACCAGATATACCTGACATATCCTCATACCCTGACAATAAAGCTAACATAGAATCATCTTCCATATTAACAAACTGCATAAGCTGTCCTATTGTTAATAGATCGGACATAACAGGAGCACCAATATTACCCATCACTGGTCCTCTACCATAAAATGCTCTCTTCCTTTGTTCTTCATCACCAAACATCCAAGCAGCTAACTCTTGAGCTCTTCTCTTGGTGTCGTTCTCTACAAGATTACCAAACTCTATACCCGTTAGACCAGATGCAATAACTGGCGCTAGAAAATATATAAATGAATATCTCATAGCCTTTTGAAAGTTGGCTCCAGCAAAATCACCCTCAACAACATCACTCTTAGCTCTCTTCATTATATCCCACGAACGTTCCATAAATGCAAAAGTAAAGTGTTGAAACTGACCTAGTACCCTACCCCAAGGCTTTGTTAATATATTAGCCTTAGATATATCATTATAATCAAAGTGATTTATTATAACCATATTAGTAGCATAATTATCTGCAAACCTAGCTCTCTTCCTAGCTGTAATCTTTTCTATCTCTGTTTCACTAGTAATTTCGGGCTTACCCTCTCTCTTACGACTAGCATTCTCAGAGTTAACTACGTACTCCTGAAAAGCTGAAGTGTTTAACCACTTCCACATCTGATGGAATCCTACCTTATATGATAGCTCTCTATTCTTATTCTCAACCCACCTATGAGCACCAGCAATTAACTTAGACCCAGCTACATTACTAATTGCATCAGCCATATTCTCAAGCTTAGAAGCTGGAGTAAACTCCATCTTACCTGTCTCAGCATTCCATCTAGCTACCTTAGCTAAGGCTGGATGAGATGCTCCCATACTTTCTTGTAATTCAGGCGACCCTTCCTTAAAAGTAATACCCTTCTTATCAAGGCTCTTCATCACATCCTGTAATACTTCCCTTGATATTTGTGAGGGATCATTCCAAAACTTCTTGGACTCCATGATAGCAACAGGTCCCCACTCTATATAATCTAGTAGTCTTTGTGTAAAGTTTCTTGCGGCACCTCTAAGGTTCATACCCATCTTAGATATAAACTCAAACCCTAAGACGCTTCTCATTAAAGCATGACCTTGTGGATTATCTATACCCATATCAGGCTTCCTACCAGTGGCTGACATATGCATATCAGAAATGAAATCAAATATATTCTTAGCATACCCTTCAAGACCACCCTTAGTATCCTTATACATATTCTCTATACTAACAAGTGTTTTAGCATGAACATTATCCGCATAAGCCAAGTAGTTGAACCTATTAACATCAGATATGTAGGCACCGACTGACTTTAAAAAGTTAGGTGAATATGAATACTCCTTAGCAGACCTCCCCTTTGCATGAGGACTCTCTATATATGTAGAGATACTCTTCATAGCTGAATCAATAGTAGGTCTATCCTTTAAATATGGGGCTGTTGCATGATCTAAAGCATCTAAGTGCGGCATTAAGCCATTTAAAAACCCAGCCCCTAAATCTGTTGTATAATGTGGAAAGAACCCAGCTACCCTATCAGGACGTAACCTATCAAAAATTTCCTGTTCAATCTGATCTAACTTTGCTATCTCATTAGGAGAACTCCTCTGCATCTTCATCCTAAGAGTACCAACTTTAGTTCTTACTCCATTACTAAGGACTGTCCACATATCCTCCATTAATACTGAATAATTCTTTAAAGCCGTCTGCATATTTTCTGTCAAAGGATTGCCATCCTTATCCCTTATCCTTCTAATCATATTCTCAGTAACAACAACACGCTGTCTAGGATATTTTACAGGCTTCCCTTCTTCTTCAGCTCTCTTCTCAGCAGCTGATCTCAATGTAGTATTATGTTCTTTCAATAACTGTGGGAACCACTTTTCTACATAATCTATCATCTCTTTGTAGACACCAAGCTCCACTTCATTCTCAACAAGCTCGGTCATAGCCTCTCTATGTCGAAGCAACTTATCACCAGCTCCCTCTACACCATTCATTACATCAACAATAAGAGCCTGCTCTGTCTCTGTCATCTTATTTAAATATTTCTTTGCTGTTCTACCAGTAATCTTCTTCCCTCTATATGATATGCCCTTAGTATTCAATCCTCTACTAGCCGATTCTTTCTCCAGCTCATCAATTATCTTGTCAAACATAGCACCATGCTTGACCCTTCTACCTTTCAGATTGAAATAGATATGATGATAATCTCTAAGAGTTCTATAAATAGTAGGGTCTTTCTTTGCAAACGCCTCAGTCACATAAAACAGTTGACTACCACTCACCTTACCAGACTCAAGAGCCGCAACGTATTTACCTAACTGAACCTTGAATCCATGTATCTCTCCCTTACCAATCTGTCCCTCAGGTAGAGTCATCAACACCTCAAGTGGCAACCTAAACCAGGCCTCAGCAAGATGATAAAATGCCTCACCAGGGCTAGCTAAATATTCCTTAATAACCTTATCATTCTTAAATGATTCGTTATAATATTTCTTTATCTCTTTGAACTGTTCATTAGTTGTGGTACACAAAGCCATCAGCAAATCTCCACACTTACTTCACTATCATTTAATAATTCATCAGCCTTAGAAGGTAAGATAGTTTCTCCACCCTCAAACATAGATATGTCACGGCCAGCCTTAACTAACTCAGACATCTTTGACAGTTCATCGGAACTTAATCTATTTATAGGATTCAAACTAAATTTCCTACCGTTACCATTCTCCATACCACCAAGAAGAACAAAGATGGGATTCTTTTTAAACCTTTCAAGAACCACCTTATTGCCAGAGGCAGTGATACCAGATGATAAAGCCTTACTAACAAATTCATGTATGTTACCCTCAACACGCTGAATCTCCAATATCTCAGCAAAATATTTCATTGGATCAGAGGGCTGAGAGCCAAGCTTGAGAGCTCTAGAGTTTGTGATCTTCTCCATATACTTATCAAACTCAGGCTCAGCGCCTTGAAGAATAAATATATCACGATAAAACTCTATCAAATCATTGTCCCACAGTCCAAACTTATCCCTTCTACCACCTGTTTCCCTTCCAAAACTAATAGAATTAAATCTAGTGAATGCTGATTGCATACTCCTAGGAAAGTCAGGAATCCTAAGATTATACTCTCCTCCCCATATAGGGTTGGTCATATCAGGCATATAACTAACCTTCTTTCTTAATAGATTATCATAAGAAGCTTCTGTACTAGTTAGAATTTCTAGAGCTGCCTTAGCAGAAGAAGAGCCGTCCATATAAGCTTTCCTTGTAAGATACTTTAATATTCTTGCATACCTCTTAGGAGCTGTGCCATCTTGACCAACATAAGCAACAGGAACAGGCCTTCCATTAAATACACCAATCTGATCTCGTCTCATTCCTGGGTCAGCAAACTTTAGAAGGAAAGCAAACCCATAATCTTGCACACCCTTATCCATCAAATTATATACCACCTCTTCTACTGTCTGAGATGGCTTAGTATTTGCTAGATACTCAATCTTTGTTTCATCAAGCAGTGTTGTCTCGCCAAACCTAAGAGTAGTTTTCATGGCATTATCATCAGAATAATAGGTTGCCAAAATCTTTCTTATATCTTGTATGTCCTTATTCATAGCCTCACCGCCAAACCTAGCAGGATCAAGCTTTAAAGCACCCCTTATAGTATATAATTGTACAGTTGATTTAATTAATTCATCACCAGTAACACTTACATATTCTAATGGAGCATAAGGAACATCCTCACCTCTCCTCTTATTCCAATACTCAGTAGGTAAGAAATCTTTTACTCGTGCTTCTACCTTAGTAATAGACTCATTCAAAGCATCAAGTTTAATTTTTTTGTCAGCTTCCTTTAAATACTTATTTCTTGAGGTTCTACCCCATTCTGCCTTTAAATATTTAAGCTGAGCAGTCCCCTTATTAACTTGAGTAACCATTCTTGCCATATCCATAGTAAATGCATCAAGGTCACCTTTACTCCTATCACTTCCCATGTAATCAGCAATAGCAAAATCAATAGTTTCCATATGGGTACCAGTAAGACCACGAGTCCCACCAATATCAATCTTTAACGGATCGTCCCTCCATACCTGATTTAAAATCCTATCATATACAGAGCCACCAAACCCTTCATGTAAATTATCTATATTCTTTGTTAATGTCTCATTAAATTCTATGTCATGGCTACGAGGACCTTGTTTAACAACAAACATAAAATCATCTTTCCTAGCCTCAGCAATTGGCTTTCCCTTTTTATCCTTCTTTAATGTTACTTCATCATTTTCATACTTCCATCTACGATTAGCTTTTAATGTTCTTTGAGCCCGACCAAAGATACCTTCTATCTGTCGTTGTTTTGTCTCATCACCACCAGCCATCCTCCATAACTGAGTATTAATTCTATTATCTACATACTTAGAATTATAAAAAGAAAAGTATCTTCCAGCATAATCTAGTACATCCTTATAACCAGGCTTCTTTCCCTCACCACTCTGGTCAAATATTTCAGTTGAAGTCTTTAACATTCTTGAATGCTGGTTCATATGAATCTTTATAAATTGCTTCTCAGCCCAGTTTAAATCAACAGGTTCCCACTCTAAAGTCTTAGGGTCCTGCACATGTTTAACAAAGACTCTTGGCCTTCTAGGTTGTGCAAGTTCAGTAGCAGATGCTATAACATTATTTATAAACCCAATAGAACTATACTCTTTTGAAGGAGCTCCTGCCTCTTTTGAAGGGAACAACACTGAGTCTGACCAGTCAGAAGGTCGTAAAGCCAGCTCTGGATGCCTACCATATCCATAGTCAACCATAAACTGTTGTTGTAGTGCAATCTCATGCTGAACATTATTGCTATCATAATCCATAGCAATTCTTACTGTCTCAATATCACCATTAAGTGTTCTACGTCTATGATTTGAAAGAACAATCATGCCCTCAGTAGGGCTACCCTCTACTGTATCCTTAGTACCTATATGTTCCAAATGACTAAGCAGTCTAGGAAAGTTCTGACTCATCCCTACTACCTTCCTCTTAGTAAGCTTGTTAGAATCAACAAAATGATCGTGAAACATTGTACTCTCTTCCGTAATCCCTTGATGGAAGTTTACAGGATTAGGTATTGCTATTTTTTCTGGATCAATATGTTGAATAAATGGCTTCTGAGTTCTCTGAGCATAGTCCCACATATTCTTCTTAGCTGTAAAGTAGAAGTCATTTGTATCTACATCATAATCACCCTCTAAAACATTAAGAACATCCATACTATTAACTATCATTGAGTTTCCATATCCCTTCTCTAAGAACCCCTTTAAACCAAGAACTAACAAATCATTAGGTCTTGTTCTAGGATACCTATTAGTCATAATAGCCAGCTCATATGTATTAGGGCCGCCCTGAATAGCTGTGGCAATATCAGCATCTATTTCCTTAGCAGCATCTAAAGCAATATCTAATTGATTCTTATCTGATACAACCCACACCTCCATAGGTCTGTTATTACCATCCTTAATTCTTTTATGTTCATACACAGTAGCATGCTTACCCGACCTCTCATTAACAAGGTTCCTTCCTTGCTTAGCCTTCTGTAACTGTGGGTCACCTTCCAAGAAAACCCACTTAGTTTTCCCCTGATTATGAGCAACAACATAATTAGGATGAGCCTTCTCACCAGACATAGAGTTCAATGTCCCTAGTAAATCATGTAGCCCACCAATATTACCACCAATACTAACCATATTATTCCATACTTCTTCACCGAATACATCACTGGCAAGTTTAGTTTTGTATCCATCATTAACTGAAATCAACCTAACCTCATGTCCCTTATTAATCAGTTCAGCAAGAGACGCCTCCCTCACATGGTTAGGTAACATCATCTGACCAACTTGCTTTATACCATCACTATCTGCAAGAGTAGGCCTTAGTGTATGATGTGGTGATTGTATTAAAACAGACTTACCACCAAATGCATGGGTACCCTCATAACTCTGCCTATTAACTACCTTATCAATAAAAGTTTTATATAACTTATTCTGGAATATATTTGAACTATAAGACATTGGGTCAGCCTGTGGGTGTAGCATAGAAAAGTATATCATACCACCAACGGTCTGAGCACTAGCCCCACCACCTGATAGAGTCTCTAATGTTTCATGTGATTCAAAAGCACCCTCTCTTATAAAAGCATTCCTAGAACCCCTATCCTGCACAGTCTCGCCCACTTTAGTAAGGGCCTCCGAGAGTCTACCCTGATATTCATTTTCAAATATATTGCCACTCTCTACATTATTTGCGTAGTTCCATAACGACTGTGACAACTTAGCCGCGCTCTCACTATCAATAGCATCTGGCTTAACACCAATAGTTTCTTTCTTTAAAGTAAAAATAGATTCAGTAGGGACTATATGAGTCTTAAGCTGCTCAGCAGTAACCTCAAGAGGTGTAATCCTAGAATCAGTTACCTTAGAAGCAGTAGTGGTAACAAGAATATCTACATTAGGATTCTTAGAAAAGAAAGAACGCTGTAAATCAGGAGAAGCAACAAACAATGTCTTCCCAAGTAACAAAGTATCCTGACCATAAGCTGAAGATATAACAGGCTTAACCAATGAATGCTGACTAGGATTCTTAAACCCATTGGTCAATGCAAGGTATGTCATATAATCTCTACTAACATAACTAATACTATCATACCCAGATACCTGGCCTCTTTCATTTAATAAAGCACCATCAATTTCTAGCTTTGCAATATCACCTGCAATAGCAGAAGCCACTTTAGCATGATCTGCGTCGTTCCACTGTACAACATTAACATCTCTATCTTTAAAACTATCGTATAGAGATCGCTCCTGTCTAGTCATAGGAAGCTCATCCATAATTTGAGGAACTTCCCTCTTAAAATTCTTTGTCTCAACCATTGGGAACCTTTTTAAAATACCCTGAATGTCTTGACCATTTATAGCTTCAATTAAATTTGATGCGTCACCATTAGACCTGGTTAACTGTTCTACTAATAACCGTCTTACAGCTCCCTCATAATATTCAGCACCAGCAGCAAACTCTTCTAATGGTCTAAAATCACCAACATCTTTCAATCCCCGTACAGTCCCGCCTTGAACCCTTGCACCAGTCTCATCTACCGAGCTCTCAGCTATCCTAATCTTACCATTCTCTACCCCTACTATCTCCATCTCAGTAGCACCAGGGCCTAATTCCCTTTGTACTACTCTATCACCAACACGTGGACCCTCTGGTCTATATCCATTTAACGCATTCTGAATATTTCTTAGCCTAGCTAATGGTTCAGCACTAATAGTACCGTCATCTATGGAAGGCCTTAACCTATCCATAAAAGAATTAAATTGATTTCTCACAACCTTAAACTCACTCTTTAAAATAGCAAAAGGCTGTGTAGAGCCAGACATTTCTATTATAATTAAACCACCTGTAGGTGTTGGCTCTGGGCGACCAGGTAATTGAATCGTATCCATCCTATCCAGCTCTGCCCTAAACTCAAGCATCTCATTATTAATAATAGTTTGAATCGCAGGAGTAAGTCTTGTTATCTTACCTGTAGGCTGATAATCAAAGATAGAAAAGAATACATGAGAAGACCTTCCTCGTTCTTTATTTTGATAAGTGGAACTAGAACCAGTAACAGGTATAATAGTAAGCCCAATTCTACGGAAAAACTGTGCATATGGATTATCTAAATAATTAAATGACTCAGGATTAACAACACCATCTCTCCATGCAAGACTAGTGCCCTCCAATTGCTGTACCCTGGTAGTAACAATAGACATTACATCATCTCTATATTCTCTCCTCGCCCTAGCCTTTGACCTAGCACTAAGATCACCTACTGCAATATCCTTACCATCTCTCTTTACAATAATCTCATCTATAATTCTATTTACTGCGTCTCCATATATAGCATCTTTTGTACGTTCACCAGTTTCAGTAGCTCGATATATTCTTCCATCTAACCACTCGCCAGCATCTTTAATATCAACATCAACATGGTCATTTAAATTCCTAAACTTATTATCTCTAAAAAATTCTTGTAAGGTCTTAGTCCTATGCTTAATAACAGTATCAGCATTATCCGCAAGATCAGCAGCTCTTCTCAACTGTTCCTCAGCTATAGTAATAGACTGTTCCTTTGTCATCCCCTTAGAAAATTCTATATCTGTCGAAATCTGCTCAGCAGCCTGGTCATTAAACTTCTTATAAAATTTAGTATACGTTAGACGGCCATCTTCATAAGAAGCCTTAATAACACCAGCGGACTGAAGGATTCCAGCCACCCGACCTACATTAGTGCCTCCCTTATTTATCATGTCTTGTATCTGTAATGACACAGCCCCATACTTTGGATCAAGGCCAGCCATAAGTTTTTGAATTTCTACACGGGCAGAATTAGCATCATCAGCTACTATGGTAGCATCCCATAAAGCATTAGCCACATCAGGATTAGCAAGTTCAATAGTATCTTTTAATACTATAAGTCCTTCACCCTTTTCTATAAGGCTATCTACTTTAGAATTATAATGATCCAGTGCTGTTTGCCTGCTTTTATACCCCTTTGACTCCTGATCCATATTGCCAGCAAATTCAGCTTTTCTTATCCAGAATCCAGGACGCTTACCTTCCATTGATGGTTCAAACCCAGCAAACCCAGAACCCTTATCAATCACCATGGTCATAATACTATGGAACTGAGCAATATCCATATGAGATAAACTAGTATCTCTAACTCGCTCTCTTGTTAAATAATCTATTGCTCCATGCTTTATAAGATTGAGTATATCAGGAGACGTGTTTAATCCTTTTTGATTAAGAAATCCCCTTAATGATGTAGGTAACGTACCCATAATATCCATTGTCTTAACTGTGATGTCTCCTTCAGCAACATCAACAATCTGATAGTCACCCTGTATCCCTACCATAGATATTACATCACCTAACAACTGCTTAGCAAGTTTTACCTCAGCTTCAGTCCCACCTTCAAACTTAAAAGCATCAATGTTACCTACTAGATTACCATCCGTAGAAACTACATTATTAGCAAGTAATATTTTTCTTAAAGGGCTATGAACTTCTGTATTCTTTTTATCAAACAGTTTAGAAGCAGCTTTAGACGCCCTATAAATACCGTTATTAAACATATGAACAGCTAAATCATAAGGAGCGTCCCTCAGTAAATCAGGGTAGTTTACCTTCCCTTCCAACTGTGTAACCACATCAATAATTTTGTTCCACTCAGCAGCTGGTACTTCAGATTGTAAATCTCCAACCTCTAGTATATCTTGAGGTCTCTTTCTATCCTTCGGGAACCTGGCAATTCCAGTACCCTCTCTCATTATCTTGAATAAATTTTCCACCTTCTTTATAGCATCAGATAATATTTGAGCCCCTTCTTTACCAGTAACTTCTTTCCCTGTGACTGGGTCTTTAATCGAAACCTCTCCCTTCGCAACCGCATCAGCAAATTCTAAACTTGCAACAAGAGTAGGTAAATGGCTACTCGACAAATTATTTTTATCAACAACAAATTTTAGTTCGGGAATCTTTGATAGGCTCTCAATAGCATTTATAAATTCATTCTCTAGTGCCTCACTATTATCAACTGCATGTTCTTCAAAGTGCCTCTCCATACCAGCCGCATCTTTTACATCAGGATTAAGCTTTCCCCAGGCTTTAAGCATCTTATTAGCTTGAGACTCAGAGATCATACTCTTAGGCTTAATAAAGAATCCCTCTATTCTCTCACCTTGAACCGAGTTTAAATAACCATAAAGTATATCAAACTGTTGCTTACCCTCTCCAATAGAATTATCAATAGAGTTCTCACCCTTAGGGAGGTTATCAAATGTGGCTTCTTTGCTATCAACAAATATACCTAGCTCTTTTGCCCTATCAATTAATTCGGGCTGGTTTCTTAAAGGATTAGAAAGCCAAGGCGTCTGTCTTGCGAGGCTAGGAAGACTATCTATCTGTTTTGACTCCACGCCAAGAGCATGGAGATTCATTCTCAACTGATTAACATTCCTGACACCTGTAGAGCTGCGAGGATTTAAGTCCCATTGTCTTGGCATCCCTCTTCTATTAACAGCAGCACCAATAAGTATATGAGGTAACATCTCGCCTAATTCAAACTCAGATTCTCCCATGGCTATTGAAGCAATAGACCTACCATTCATTATACCTGCTCCAATCACCATTCTATGCCAGTTCTCAGCAATAGACATCCACTCAGCCTTACCTGACCATTTAATTAATTCTCTACCGTACTTCTTTGTGGTCTGGTCTAAGCCATCTTGAATCATTTTCTTAGCAGCATCTTTAGAAAGAAAACCACCTAATGGCTCAGCTCCAGTCTTACCATATATACCCATTTGTCTTCCAGCTCCATCTCTCTCCAACATCTTAGCTGCGTCCGCAAGTTTAAAACTCACCATCTTTCCTTGTAATTTAGGATTGGCACCTCGGTATAGGACCTCAACTACATCATCTATTTTATTCTGCTGGAAAAAATTACCTAGTACTGTGGCATGTTTCTGAAGTCTTGTAAGGTTCTTTACTTTATTAAATGGACTGGTAAGTAAAGCGCCTCTGATACCCTGTTGGAAATCCTTTGAAAACCTAGCACCCCTTCCAGCTGGTTTCATAAATTTAAGGGCACCAAACCCAGCTCCAACTCCCATACCCCAAACAGGTGCCATGAAGTCATAAGGCCTGTCATCTTTAGCTGCTCCAAATCCTTCCATCACAGCATCAATAGTACCAAACATAGTAGCTTCTTGAATCATAGACCCTACTGCAAACCCTGTTCTACCACCTATCTTATTAACAAAAATATCAACAAAGTCATTCATTGGTCTTGTTCCAACTAAGTCTTTATGGAACATCTTCTTGACCGCATCTTTCTGAGCAGCTGTTAATTTGCCAGTAGCAAATCCGTTCTCTAATATATCATCAAGATTTTTCTTAACATGTGAAGACCAATTTGTAGCTATATCTTTATCTGTCTTTGCTCTAGCAACTAGATGCTCTATACGACTCGTTACCCAACCAGCTTCTTTAGTACTCAGGGCATTACCCTTAGTACCAGCTTTAATCATATCATCTGTAACTGATTTAAGTACCTTTGTACCCTTAGGCACACCAAGTTTACCAGCTTTTGCAGCCCCTCTAATAACTGGAGCCGCAGCCATTTTAGCTGCTTTCGCTCCAAACTTTACCGCACCAAAAGGGCCAGCTCCTATAAAACCTGCCAACCCACCTAAGGCAGCTCCCCATGTATTCCATAATGTGTCTTCTGTCTCAGGAGCAGGTCCTAAAAGAGTCCCAGCTAGAGTATCATCAAATAACTTCCTATCAGCATATCCCATCAAGCCGAGAGTTCCAGTATCTAGAGCTCCCCATACAAACTCTCCAAGACCAGACAACATGTTACCACCAATGCCTCTATCAGTAACGGCAGCCTGGGACGGGTCTAATAAACCAGCCTCAATTAATCTTCTACGCTGTTCTTCTAGGCTTGGAGCTTCCCCTGGAGGAGGAGCTGTACCAGGTGATGGAAGTCCTGGGGTTAGATTTTGTCTCTCAAGGAATGATGTGATTTCTTGGTCGTCAGCAAATATCCCAGCACTGGATAACTGCTGTCTAAATTTATCTGTAAGGCCGTCCTGAAGCGGCATGTTTAGTACTGTCTCCCAGACAATCCTTTTCTCTTAAAGAACTCTTGCTGAACTTTAGGACCACTTTGTTCTGCAATCTCCAATAAGTTATCAGCAATATCCTGTGTTATTTCTCCATTTTCTAATGCCTCTAAGATAAATCCTTTATTTCCTTGTTTAGCTATATTAATAAGTTGCATAGACTCTAACTCTGTTTGTGCTGGTCCTTCTAATGCCTCCAACTTCTCAAGGTCACCAGTAGCTGTAGTAATATCCATACTAATCTGTGATATTTGGTCATCAAGGCCTGTAACACCCAAGCTCCTTTGAATCTCTAACTCATTTAATCTTTCTTGTAAGCTAACTTTATCTTTCTCTGTTGTTGCTCTAGATTCTCTGATAAGGGAAACTCTATCAGCAGCTGACCCTGGTAATTGATCTACGGTACTAACAGTAGTTTGAGCAACAGCTTCCTCAGCCGTAGAAGCTAATTCATATAAATCAGTATCCATTTCAAAGTCATCTTCAGTCATATCCATAAATTCTTTATTAATAGAATCTCTATTTTTTAGAGAACCAGCTATATTTCTCATCATCATATCATTAGCAGCCCTCTCTTCTCTAGTAGCTCCTCCTACTATACCCGTATCAAGCCATGGCTTCACAGTCGGGTCAGCTTGCTCAGCACCTAACGCTGCAGCAGCCTTATAAGAATTTTGTATTCTCACAGCTAACTGTTGAGCTGACGCATTAGCCCCTTTCTGTACATATTCAGATTCAGAATCCATACCACTCAATACAGCCATAATAGAATTAGCGTCAGCAGCTGTGAAATGTCCCTTCTTAATTAACTTTTTCTGATAAGCCTTTAGATTCGCATCAGTTTTTTCTTCAGCGTAACTATAACCCGTTACTGTATCAGCCATAGCCGCCACCTTGGACGAGAAACTTCCTACTGACTGACCAAGAGCTTCCTCATTCAATTCATACTGTCTGCTTAAAGTAGTCTGGAATACATCACGCTGAAATTGTCGCTCCTTGAAAGACTTCTCAGCTTCAAATTGAGCAAGAGTAAGAGCATACTGCATACCCTGCCGTTGACGCTGGGTAATCTGAACCTCCCTGTCAGCCATATATCTTAAAGCTTCAGATATACTTGCCATTATCCTGCCTCAGTTGGAGGATCACCAACCTTACCCTTCTGATATTGATTCCACATTGTTGCTCCTGCGAGAGCGGGTGAAAGTATTGCGCCTGCAGCGAGTATACCTTTCCTCTGACTCTTAGCTCCAGCCATAGCTGTCTCTATTTCCCCCAGCTGACCCAATAGAGCATCCTCTCTTGCAGTAAAATCTTTTTGTATGTCTGATATACCAGCCAATTCGCCTGCTCTCATTCCTTGCATCTGGTAATCAGTTTGTGTCCCTCTTCGTTCATCTTCTTCTGCTTTAGCAGACTCTTGAGTACCACCATAAGCAAGATTACTTTTCCTTACTGATTCACCATATCTGCCAGTAGAAGCTTCAGATTCAACTCCAGCTGTAAACCCAGCTTGAGACCTCTGCCTCTCTACTCCTTCAGAGAATATCCCCAGCTCAGCTTCTTCTTCTTCTCCAAGGGCAGAAATATCAGACTTAATAGTCTTTGCTTCCTGACCATATTTATCTAATAAATTACCCTGTTCTTTATACTTGCTGAACATATCTAGTCCAGTTCCTAATACGCCAAGAGCAGCCCCAACAGCCATACCAGGAGGTCCGCCAAAAGTGGCAGCTAATCCACCAACCTGTTGTAATGTTGATCCAGTAGTAGACATTACTATCTATTCTCCCAAACTGTATCGGGGTTAAATTCCTGAGCAGCTATCCCTTGCGCACTATTCTGATAGTTCATATACTGGGTTAAAGGGGTTTTACCCAAACCTGGATCATATTTATCTGACTTCATAAATGTATCTAATTGCGCTTTACTTACAATATTATTCTTTGATGCGCCTGCTGCCGCATCTAAAGGCTGTCCCAAATTACTTGCCATGGTAGTATCTTCTTTCTCTTCAAATTCATCTAGCTTTTTATTAGTCGCCACAGGAGGGACAGCTGTTTGTTTATCAGATTCATCTCCTCCACTTTGTTTATTCCAATACTTACTTTTTTTATCCTCGCCAACACTATAATCAACTAACGCCTGATGCTTCTCAATTGCTCCCATTTTCTGGTCACCTTGATAATAGTCGTACTTGCTTCCAAATAGTTTGTTAAGGCCTGTCTTTTCTTTAGCCTGGATACCCCCCATCTCTTCAAAAGCTTTATGTATTGACGTGTCCATCTCTCTCTGTTGCTTCCACTCACCAGCCATAGTAGAAATAGATTGAAGTCCACTTACAACTTCACCAAGAGCTTCTCTATTAGCTTCAGCTTTTATTTGTGTCTTTGCACGGCCCTGTGCAAGGTCCATACGCTTTCTTCTATATCCAGTTCTTTTAGACCTTACACTCTTCAGCTTTTGATGAGCTGAATATAATGATGTCTTCCTGCTTGCCATATTTTAATCCACGTTAAATTTAATCACTGTTCTTTAACTGTTCAACCTCTGCTTTAAGCTTCATCCCATACTTCACTATCATATTCTGAGGTTTCTGTC
>CALBXV010000438.1 GCA_937890045.1 uncultured archaeon | reverse complement strand
ACCAAAATCTTTTAATATTGGATCTCCACATTTATCATTCTCTCTAAATTTATCAATATAATCAAACAATTCTGGGTCTATTTCATTAATTGCTTTTACATAATCCTCACCTTTAGTTCCAGCCGTTGACATTCCTACAATTCGTGTAAATTCAGATTCAGCTTCACCTTTAAACCCAGATATTCCAAATTCAAGAGCAGTACTAGCGAGAATTCTATCACACTCTGCTTCAAAATTTTCTTGATGAGAATTTGGCCAGACCCCCCCAAATGCAACTAATCCTTTATGCTCCATTTCGTTTCTCCTTTGTAAAAGTGTCCAAATCTTCTGGAGTTCCTAAACCCCACATTTGTTTTCTATCAATGTGATATGTCTTAATTTTCTTTCCATCTGCTATAGCTTCATTATATACTGGACAAACATAAAATTCATTGTTAGTTCTTATATCCTTTTCTATCATTTGTTTGGCATACTTCACATAATCCGAGCCGCGAGTCCAAAAATATAAACCAACTGTTGCTACATCACTAATAGGGTCTTTCTCTGCAACACGTTCAACAAATCCACTGTCATCCAGTTTCGCAAAACTCCATTTAGGGTGTGTTGCTGTAAATGTTAATATCCCACCATCTATATCATCTGCTATCATAGAATACATAAACTCGTTACTGTTCCAATCAAGATATTGGTCTGAATTTGCTAATAAGAGTGGTTCATCATTATCAATATACTCTTCTGCCAATAAAGTAGTGCAGGCTGCTCCCTCTGTTAATTCTTCAACTTGTACAACTTCGCAATTCGGTGATACAAGATTCAACATATGTTTGAGATTGTATTTCTCATAATGTTCTTTCTGAACTACAAAAACATGCTTAGCTTCTATGTTCAAATTTTCAACTACAAGTTGAATCATAGGTTTTCCAGAAACATCAATTAACGGTTTTGGAAAAGTATATCCTACTTCTTCAAATCTCTTTCCGGCACCAGCCATCGGTATAAGTACATTCATATTACCCCCTTGCCATTTTGGTTTAATTTCTTCTTCTCTGTCTGCTTCATTTACAACTCTTCTAACTTTCTCATAAGAAACATCATCAGTATCTTCTACCGCGCAAAGAACTGCTCCAGACGCAGTAGCAGATTTTCTACCCACATCTGAATCTTCAACAATAACCGTTTCATTTGGATTCACCTCCGCTTTTATCATACACTTCAAATACATTTCCGTGTTTGGTTTTGGATTTTTTACATCTTGGTTAGAATAGAAAAATTCAATATAATCAATTAACCCTTTTCTAACCAACATCATCTTACAAGACTCTCGAATAGAGTTTGAAGCTACACAAATTCTGTATCCCTCTGACTTAAACCTTCTAAGAATACCTCTCATTTTTTCGTCATAAGTCATTTCTTCATCTATGATTTTACGAGTCATTTCTTGTTTCAACTTCCAAACTTCATCGTGCAATTCTTTTGGAAGGCCTTTTTTCTTACTCAGCATGTTGAGTTTCTTATTAGTAGGTAATCCATCATAAGTAGATAAGTGTTCTTCTCTTTTTATAACATATTCTTCACCGATACTTTTTAAAGCTCTATTAAGTGCCTCGTAATGTAACTCTCTTGCATCAACTAACACTCCATCTAAATCAAAAATTATAAGTTTAATCATTAAACATATCTCGCTGATAGTTTCTTGTCTTTAAGACACTTAACTTTAGAATGTGTATTCATTACATATTGATATTTATCTCGGATTCGATTTGACCACTCTACATCTTCAGCCTCACCCCAATCTAAATCTTCATTTAATGGTTCTTCTTCCATAACTCTTTTCTTCGAAACCCAATAATTTCCTGAGATATACATATAATGAGTTTTATTGTAATCATACGATGGTAATGCAATATTATGAACTCCATCAGGATAACACAATTCAGGATCGTCCCATGCACACCAATCTCTGAATCTACTTCCATCTGAATTTTCTACTACATTCATACAAATATCCCAATCATTTCCAAACTTTACATATCCTTCATACCAACCATCACACAATGCCATATAATCATGCAAATATACAACATTTTCAAACTTGGCAAACTTAGTTATTAAATTCTTTTTTGCGGTATATTTACCTGAACTCTCATCAAATGGAACGTGAGTTACATTTTCTCCTTCAACTTCTTCTCCACCAACAATAACAACTTCAAATTTACTTTTGTCTATATATTGATCTTGAATAGATTTAAAAACTTCATTAAGTAAATCAAAACTATTTCCACCTGTTATTATTCCAAGAGTAAACTCCACTATATAATTCCTTTAATTTGCATTTCTTTTAATGTGGTTGGGTCTAAAGATTTATCATAATCATTAACAAAAGTAAAATCAAACTTACTTGTATCTCCCTTTCTTATTGCCTGTGCATGTTTTATAGCATGTCTATCTTCTGTTGACAAAATCAAATATCCATCATTCAAAGCGGCCTCCGAACCTTCTAATTCAAATTCCCAGGGTGTTATTCCTGGTAACAAATACCTGAGCATATATTCTTTACTCCACACGGAAAACTGAGTAGATATTCTATATTCTGCCGTAGGAGTTTTATTGATGACTTTAATTTCATTCTTAGTTTCAAATGGCTCATATTGTTTTCCATGAATATACTGAATATCATTTGTTAAACCAATTCTTCCTATTTTAGATGTTTTTCCAGTTAATATTGAAAATGTTTCGTGTCCTATATAAGAAAATAAAACCGATAATACATCAAAATCTACAGGGTCCATTATAAAATGGTCTTCCATACAATAAATAAAATATTCATCGTCTATTGATTCAAAAAACTGTCTTAAATCTATAGCCCATTCTTCTACTGGACCTTGCTCTTCTCTTAAGGAAACAAATTTAAAATTATTATTCAGTTCAATATCTGGTGGTCTGTATCCCAAAATAGTAACATTCTGATCTTCACCCCAAAATTTATTGAATAAAAACTGAAATGGTTTTATAGCATGTAAATGGCCATCTGATGTTGAAACATAGATATTTAAATCATTCATAATACAACAACCTTATCATATCTATCTCTCCAAACTTCAACTTCCGAATAATCATAATCCTTTAACCGAAAATTGATCCAGTCTCCGAAATATGGTCTTAAATAATCTTGAACTCCAGCAAGTGCACAAATTCCACTTCCAATTTCAAAGAACACAGCATCCGTATATTTCTTAAATCTATATAGTAAAGCAGAATGTACCAATCCAATTCCCACCAAGAAAATATCACTTGTAGATTCTATCAGTTGGTTTGAAATATCTTCCTCTATTTCATCAACTTTATTACATGCAAACTTTTGTGGTATTCCAATATAATCATTAAACCTTTCAACTCCAATATAATCCCTATATACATTAAAGTTCATTAAATTTTTAATAATATTAAGTTTGGTATCGGCTCCAATCAACCCCACTTTACCATTAAAATTACTAAATATCCATCTGTTCGCAACCAATCCATATATGAACTCCGAATGAAAATGTATCGGAGAATGTGGCCACAACTCTTTAAACATCTGTTTATTTTCTGGATATATATCAACCGAAAAATAATCATTCTTGAGAACTCCATTATAAAACTCATTAAAATCAACATTATTATAGTTTTCTACATCTCTTCTTCCTGGCTCAGAACTCCCAAGTTGTGTATTTCTGAAAAAATGATAATCTCCATCTCCGAACTTATAAAAACTTTTACAAGACTTTTCATCTACTTCCTTTTCCAATACATACTTCATATTTTCTAAATTTCGTTGAAAATCTGGATCTGTATTTGGAATTTCAAAACAAGCATGATGGTCTAAATTAACAGTTCCTTCTATTTTATATTGGTCTAAATACATCAACTCTCCCTTATAATTGATAGTCCTGGAAACCTATCATCTAAAATCTCATATCCAATTTCATCCTTTAATGGAAAAATTGGAGTTTTATCATATTTTATCATCCAATCTACCTTATCTCTTTCTTCCGTCCCACCTTCAAATAATATTGGTCCTGTATTCTTCCATTCAGCCACAGTTTTATATACCAATTCAATAATATCTCCTGTATTAGAAACATCTAAATGCATTAAATCAAATTCCTCTGGGGTTTTTAACCAATCTTCTAGCCCCATCATTTTCACAGTTATATATTGAACTACTCCGTGATCAGAAGCATTATTCACCACCTGTTTCATAGTAGAACTATTATAATCATAATTTCCAAATAAATCATATGCATAAACAAGACCGCCATTATTTAAATCCCTTATTGCCTGTGCCATACAGATAATAGAATATCCGTCTAATACTCCAATCTCTACTATCTTAATCGGTTTGTATTCTAAAACAATATCATAAATAGTTTTGCCTATATTATTTTTTTTATATGAAGAATATACATTTGGTTCTTTATACATTTACCAACCCTTTTTTATACAATTCACTATATATTCCCTATCTTCTTCTGTAACCCACCACCCAACGGGAATGGAAACTGTCTTTGGAATGACTTTATCCAAAACTGGCAATTGACTTCTAAATTCACTTACACAACTATGAATATCATTTCTTTCGTGTACCTGACTGGTCACTATTCCCCAATCTTTCATACACCTCATAAAATCATCTTTTCTTTCAACTAACATACTGTATATCCAATATGAGGCCTGTCTGTCTTTTTTATAATTCAATAAAGTAACTCCATCAACTCCCTTTAGTTCTTTATCGTAATACTTTGCGTTATCTCTGTATGTAGCAAGTATCTGTTTCATATGTTTCAAGTTTTCAATTCCAACAGCAGAATTAACATCACTTATATTAAACTTAAATCCCCACTCTGGAATATCAGTCTCACATCTAAAATCCTGCCTGTTACTTTCTCTGTCTATTCCATACCACCTCAGAAGTTTGGCTCGTCTATATAACTCAAGATGTGGAAGAACCAAAAGACCACCTTCAATAGAAGTTAAATGTTTAATTGCACCAAAACTATAAGTGCATATATTTCCGTGATTTCCTAACTTTTTTCTCTTATAAGTGGCTCCAAATGCATGAGCACAATCTTCAATAACCGCCGGTTTAAATCCATACATCTTTTTAGCGTGTTCTTGAATTTTTCTAAGTTTATCTAAATCGACTGGGTATCCTGCCCAATGAACTACCATAATCACTTTTGTCTTTGGAGTTACTTTACGTGCAAGGTCATCCAAATCCATATTTAGAGTTGTCGGGTCAATATCAACCCATTTTATTTTCAAGTTATTTGCTAGTGTTGGAAAATTGGTTGCTGTACAACTTAATGGCGGAGATAACACTTCATCTCCATCTTGTATACCTGGCCACTTATGATGTTCATTATTATAATATGTTTCAAATGGTTTCTTCAATAAATGAATTGCTAGATGTTCAGCTGATGTAGCCGTATTGACCAATAATACTAGATCATTGGAAAGAAACCCTTTCAACTCATCTTCAAATTCTACTGACTTAGGACCTTGACCTATATAGCCAGAATATAAAACTTCTTTGGCTACATCACCTGCCGTATCTGACATAAAAACTTTAAATAATGGTATTTCGTTTTTCATTTTAACTTCAATTCATTTCAACGTTAACTGACGTATCATTACTTCCGTAAAATTTGAATTTTTTTGGTACATCCCTTACTAGATCGTAAACCATATTTAATTTCTCTCTATAGAAATTCTGTGTCCAACCATCATTGTGTGCACTTGATGCCTGAATTCTCCACTCTTGTATTGTTGAAAAAACAGTAGCTACTGTGCATGCTCCTGATTCATCTTCAAATTCATTTTTACTTCTCATGATATTGCTCTCCCTTTTAGTTTCTCCCAATCTTTCTCGGGTCTTACTTTTAAATTAGTCTCCCATACTCCATTTAATGTATCCATATCTAATCCCAATGATTCTCCAAAATTGATAATTGCCTGAATGTCTTTTGGAAAACAACTACCTCCAAATCCTAACTTGCCATCTGGTCCTGGTATATTCATATGAGAATGTCCAACTCTACCATCTCTAACAAATCCGTCAAGTGCCATCTCCCAATCTACTCCACACTTGTCTGCTATTAATTTCATTTCATTTAGAAAAGATACTTTAGTTGCAAAGAAACAGTTGTTCATATATTTTATCAATTCTGCTGTTTCATAGTTAGTTAAAATTATAGGAACTGATTCTCCAAATCTCCACTGAAACAGTTTTGATACTTCTTTCGCTGAGTGATTTGCTGCTTTACCAGATCCCCCAATAATAAATCTTGACTGGTTTATGAAATCATATTTAGCAGACCTTTCAGTTAAAAACTCAGGATTAAATACAATATTCAATTTAGGAAATTTGTTCTGTAATTTTCTCGTTGTTCCTGGCACTACTGTTGACCTTAATAATATAACATTATCTCTACTTTCATTACATTTATCTATACTTTCAACTGCCTCATATACAATATCCAAACAAACAGAACCATCCTCTTTAGCTGGAGTTGGAACTGAAAGGAATATAAATTTAGATTCATTCACCGTTTCCGATAATGAATTCAAACTCTTGGTTGGATCTACATCATATATTCTAACTTCGGCATCACACCCTGTTTGGGCTGAAAATCCGAACTCTACCGCAGAACCAACAAATCCCCTACCTATAATTCCTATTTTTGTAAGCTCTTCAAGGTAGTCTTTATCTCTCATTTCCAAATAATTATCATTAGGGTCATAATGACTTTTCTTCATCTTCCCACCCGGTTATAAAACTTCTTAAATTCTTGAAATAGTTCATCCACAGGAGAATCATATAATTGTCCCATTGGATACTTGTTAAATATTCTAACATTTTTATGATTGTCCGTCAACTTTCTCTGCCACTCAAAGTTCAACCTATTTCCATTGTCCTCTGACTGCTGAGTAAACACTGGAGTATTAGCAAAAAATGTCAATGTAACTGCGCCTGTCGCTCCATATATACTACACTTAGTATTCTTTAACAATGCCAACTGATAATCAACAGAATCTTCACCTTCAGATACAAATGATTTCAAATATGGATTTTGTTTCATATCCAATGAGCCTGGGTAAAGTCCCCGTCTTGGTATTCCAAACAAGGCAACATTTAATTTCATTTCATTAATAATTCTATCTATAAAAACTTCCCAATGATCGGGATTCCAATCTTCTCCGTCAGATGAAAAATTTCCACTTTCATCTTCATCTCTTCTATACCTTGACCTTGCATTTATAGCTATTGTATCTCTATCATTATCAAATCTCTGCTGAAGTTCTGTTTTTACTCTCATATCAACTTCTTCAGTTGGAGAAAGGTGTTTATATTCCCCAATCGGGTTCTGTGCTCGACCTCTGTTAAAATCAATCGGATTGTCCATTGGAGTATAAGTTTTAACCATATATAATTTCTGTTTATAACTATTTACTATGTCTTCATAAAACGACCAAATATTTCGTGGCATCTGAATTCCGCTTCTCTCATCATCTTCATTTCTTACTAAATAACAATCTGGAGAATCTATACTGTCGTGTAATTCTTGTGTAAACGGAATATACTCATCAACAAAATCTTTATATATTCCACTCCTACCAATATAACCAACATGAATTGCTTTGTAAGCCTGATACTTAGTATTTCTTAATAGACGGATTTCAGGAGCCCACCAACTTATTTCAAATGTGAATTCTCCTACCCAAGGTCCAAAAACTATAATGTTAGGATTCAACTTCAACTCCTTCTGTCTCTGACAAAATATTATATAAGTGTTGTGCTGTTTTTTCTGGTTTTGCTTCCTCAACAAATTTCCATCTCATACCTTCAACTAAATGACCTTGTAATGAGTCATAATTATCTAAAACATAATCTATTTTTTCTATAAGATTAGACCAATCATATTTTACAGCTATATATGTCTCGTCATCTACATATATGTCTGGAGTTGTATTAATGTAACTCATATCTGGTTTCATTAAAACTGAACCTAACATTGCTGCTTCAATATCTCTCACTGCTGCTTCTCCATATCCTAATGGTGCCATAATAATTTTTGAATTGTACATATTTTGCATATATTCTTGTTGTGAAATTCTTTTACCATCTACAAGTTTTGCCACTTTATAATTGGTATTTTCTAATTTATCTAAAAGAGCTTTTCTATGAGGATCATAATAATCAGTCTGACAAAGTTCGTGTTCATAAACAGGTTCTTCAGTTGGATATCCAAACATACAAGATACATCATAAGGTTTATTTGGAGTATAATCCTGCCAATTTGGATTGACCGTATTCAACCAATTGACTCCAGACAATTTCATCTTATCCTTTAAACTGTCAATATCATCTACTGAATAATTTCCCTCTCCCCAATATATTCTACCATTTGCATATTTGTTCTTGTATAAAGAGAAGTCCTTTAAATAACAGTTCTTTAAAAAAAAGAGAGCCTTAGACTCTCTAAATACATCAACTGTTCCAATAAGAGAAGTCGCATCTTGTCCATCTACAATAAAATAGTCATTGCCAAGCGTACTAAGAAATTCTAACCCCATTTCAATAGATTTCTCTAATGAAACTTTCTTGTCAATTATACTTGCTTGTCCAACAAAGATAAAATCACAATCATCAGAGTGAGTTAATTCAATTCCTATGTCCCTTAATTGATCCTGAATTAAAATATACGGTCTGAAAGTTGTTTCATTTCTATGTTTATCTAATTCAGCCAGTTTAATCTTAATCATAATGAAAAATTTACTTCAAAAAACTCCTTACATTTTTTAACATCTCCGCTCAGAAAGTTTTCCTCTAAAAGTTTTAATCCTTCTCGAACTACTTCTTTAACTAAATTAGCGTGATAATCATTTTCATGTCCATCATAACTTAATTCAATACCATCTTTATTTTTATACTTCGTCATTTGTAAAGCTCCCTATAAAACTTTATTGTTTTGTCCAGTCCATCATCTACCATAGTTTTTGGATTCCAATTAATATCATTTTTAATTTTAGTACAATCTGAATATTGATGAGTTATTTCTGGAAAATCTTTTTCAGGATATGATATTTCAAGACTCGGATTTATTTTATCTATTAACTTTTGAACTAATTCTCCAATTGTTAATCTTTCTCCACTTCCAATATTATAAACATTTCCTTTTACTGTATTTATATTTTCAATTAACGAAAAGTAAGCATCAGCCGCATCTTCAACATATAAAAATTCCCTTATTACTGCTTCACTTCCTTTCCAAACCATAGGAGATTTTCCTATCAAAATTTTCCGTATATTATTTGGTATTACTCGACTGAGATTGTTATCACCTGGTCCATATAAATTTGTGCAACGTGTTACTACAATTGGAACTCCACAATTATTTGCATATGCTCTTGCAACTAAATCTACACACGATTTAGATACTTCATATATTGCTTTCCCATTTAAAGGGGTTTCTTCACGGTATGGTAACTCTCCTACACCATACGCTGTAACTGAACTACTAACCGCAATTGCTTCTACATTACTATAAAGTCTACAAGCTTCAAGTACATTTATAGTTCCATTAATATTAACATCAAATGCCAATTTAGCATCTCTCTGACATTTTCTAACTTCTGACTGAGCTCCAAGATGAAAAACTGTATCGAATTCGTAGTCATTAAAAAGAAGTTTAAGAAATTCAAAATCTCTAATATCACCTTGAACAAAATTGATTTTATTTGATTTCACTCCCAATAAATGTAGAGCAGTATTGGTTCTAATCCTAGTAGTAGGAATAATAATGGTCTCTACATCTCGAAGTGGGCTCTGGTCTAATTTCAATAACCTCTTCGTTAAATTTGCCCCTAAAAATCCAGTACCTCCTGTAACCAATACATTTTTCATTATCTATTTTTCTCTGCTATTTCAGTGTAAAGTTCATTTTGGGATTCTTGTTTGTCTATAACCTTTGGATGATATATACTAAATTCTTCCTGTGGTGGTAAATGTGCATAAGATTTAGGACCTGTAACATATTCATGAACTGGTCTTATCCATTTAATATGAGAAACGTGTTTGTAAATTCTAGCTTGATAATCTGGATAATTAATCCATCCTTTATCATTAACTCTCCATCCCCACTGTTGTATATGCTTTTCTGTCAAACCTTCCACAGTATTAACTCTTGGCACCCAAATCAATTCAACTTCATTTTCAAGTAATTCGTGTACATTGTCAATCAAAAATTCGTGAGGTACTTCATCAGCATCAAAACTGAAAATATAATCCCCCCTACATAATGAATTTGCATAATTGTGTTGGGCTGCAAAATCTTTCTTTAACTTTCTTTGATAATACCTAAAATCGTCTCTTTCTGAATATAAATAAAGAATCTCTCTTGTTGGCTTTTTAGAATAATCATCTACCACAACTATTTCATCATCTTCTTTTTTATGTTCAAAGACAAATTCTAATAGTTTAGATAAACTATCGGTTTCATTGTGAGTAAGTATTGTATATGAAATTTTCATTCATTTAAACCTATTTCAGGATCTCCAGAACCAACATTTTTCCATAATTTATTTCCTGTTAATTTTTCATGTCGTTGATTTTCTAACATCATTATTTTATCTTTTGGAAGTTTTATTGGTTCATAAAAACAAGAGTTCTTTTTTGCTACTTCCCATAAATAAGTTCTATATTCTGCTTTTTTTCCAACTGGAGTTCGTTGCAACATTTTATACAATTTTTCTGTTGCTCCATATGTTCCAATAAAAGTTGGATTAATTTCTACTGAATAAATTTCATTTTTTAAAGACCTTATAGAGATCCACCCCAATTCTCTTAACAACTGCCAAGCTTGGTTTTTATTCGTAAAAATACTTCTATTAGATTCTTCTAATTTAAGAGTATTTATATAGAATTTTTTAGTTCCATCTTTTAAAGCCTTTGGAAATTTTGGATTTAGTACTAGAACGGTATGAGTTCTCAGTGGTTTGGATTTATCAGTTGGTTGATACCTAAAAGAAATAACATCACCCGCCTGAATTTTGTTCCAAGTTGTAGCCAATTTTGCCACTAGTTCTTCTCCATTTTAACTTGTGTATTTGATCTTAGAAAGTCATTTAAAGCACTATCCTCACCACCAACTTCTCTCGCTATTCCCATTGCTTTACACGCCTGAAGAAACTCTAATCGTCCAAATATTTCAGCATTATCAACATCAAGTTTGGTTTCATAATATTCTCCTGGTTTGTCTGGAATACGATATTTCATCTCTTCATCTTTACCAACATCAACTACTCTAGCATACTTCCACTTCCAATCTTCAAGTGTCCCTTCTGGATAAATTATTCCAAGTTTACCCATATTGATTACAGAAGGAAACCAATATATTTCTCGTACAGTATCAAATACTTTTAAATCCTTAATCAATTCAGATGTAGTTTTTAATAGTGCTGCTAACTTTTCAGACTCTTCTGTAAAAAGAGAATTAGAAGTATAACCACACGTGAAACATAAATAACTTTCTATATTTTGTTCTGTAGTTTGAAACGCTGTGTGCATATTACAAACAGGACAACTAATTTTAATTTCCATATCTAATCCTTATCTTATTATATTCTGTACCACCAGTAATCCACATAGTATTGACCCATAAAATACTATTAGTACTATTATAGCTGACAAAGCTTCCCACCAATCAACTTTTTTATTTCTATTTATATCTGGTATTGGAAAGAGTATTTCATACCAATCTATTTTTTTATTTCTATCCCAATCGAAAATAGATATTAACTTTTTCTTTAATGATTCTTTCATAACTACACTCTTTTTAATTTTGGTAGTTTAATTCCACTTGTTGTTTTCCCTGTCTTCTTTAACTTGGGAAGATTAAGCTTCACTTCCTTCGGAAACTCTGGAACATAATCATTCAAGATTTTCTCAAATTTTTTAGTCATAGCCTTTAATGAAAAGTTACCTCTATTCGCAACAGCTAGTTTCTTTGCGTTAAGTCTGTATTTCTTATAATTCTTATAAACTTCAAATAATATTTTAGATGCATATGGATAATTAACACTAAACCATTTCGACTTTTCTACCATAAAATCTTCATTAAGTGCTGATTTATGAACCTCAGTCAACTCACCTGGTAAAAGAATAGCCAAATCCTTTGATAGAAAATCTAAATGTCCACTCCAATTAGACGCCATTACTGGTTTTTCACTTAAAGTTGCTTCCAACAATGGCCTCCCAAATCCTTCTCCCTTTGTAAATGAAGTATGAACTTTAACTTTAGGGTGGTTATATAATCCATTCATTTCTTCATCAGTTAAATCGCCGTGTAAAAGATAAATACTAGGTAAATCACCCTTAACTGTAACTTTGATTTGTTCTATTTTATTCAAAATATCTTCTCTATCCAAAACTGAAAAACTGGCCCCACTTGTCTTTAGTAATAGTGCTGGTTGTTTTGATTTATTCTTAAATGTTTCCAAGAACGTCTTTATCAACATACCAACATCTTTTCTATCTTGTCCTAATGTTCCATTTAACCAATGTCCAACATATAAAAACACAAAATCCTCTGGTATTTTATCCAACTCAGTAACCAACTCCTTAGAAAATTCATCAGTCTTTTTATAAATATTAGTATCTGTTCCTTCAAACAAAACTTCAATGGGCTTTTGACAAGTTAAATCTCCAACTTTTTGATTTGTTTCTTTATCTCGTTGTTCATACGATGTTGATTCCAAAACTTCTTTAGTAAACTTAGATGGAACTATAACTAAATCCATTCTATTCATACCTTCAATCCACTGCGGAATACATATATTAGTTTCTATTCCAGCTGTAATTCCGATGTTGTATTTTCCTATTGGACCGAATTCATTTGGAATTACAATGTGAATATGAATGTCAGGTTGTTTAGGTAAATTAGGATTCTCTAATAATCTATCAATAATAACTTTATCATTAGGATCCTTTTTGTTCAAAGCATTCATCGGTGTAGCTCCCCACCTGACCGGGAAAATCTTTATATCATACTTATCCATTGCAATTAATGAACGAACAATATCTCTACTGTGTGAACCATAACCACTTCTCGTAGCAACTGGTGCTGTAACTAAAACTAACGGTTTATCACTCATATTATCTCCTGTGTTCCAAATAAGGTAAACCTTTTTCTCGGCTTCCATTTATCAAATACTCTGTCCATATCAGCTTTAAATCTCCTACACATTTCTCCAACTGATTGTCCGACTTTTGGATCCATTACAAATTCTCTTGCAAGTGCTCCACACCGTTCTCTTTCTTCTATTGATGTATCATACCATTCTTTAAGTCTATCCGCTACATCATCAAATCTACACCTGTCATCAAAAATGTATGGTGTTGGAACTGAACCTACAAGAGATCTATTTGAAGGCCAAACTGGCTTTACCCAATCTCCGTGAGTTAAATCTGGATTATTCTTCCACTTTCTATCATCGTGTAAAGAATGGATTTCACTATAATGTTTCTCTAATAACAATTCACCTTTCAATCTAAAACCACATTGGTCTTGTGGTCCACCTGTAACATTCAATATAGTTGGAGTTTCTGCCATATGAGATTCTGCAGGACTTAATCCAAATCCTTCATTAGATGAAATTAACATAGTAACATCTGCCATATTATAAAGAAAATTCATATGTTTATTATCTAACTTATCTTCCGAAAAGAAAACTTTATAATCAGAACACACAGCAGAAACAAGTGCAGGTAAATCAGTTCCATTTTCATCAACAGGCTGAGTGTGCATAACTAATGCACATTTGTCTGCATCTTCTTTTGGTAACATATCACAAAATGTTTTATAAGCTAATACTACATCACCTGGTACTTTTCTACGAATATTTCTACTATTCCACAAAACAATAAAATTTATATCCATATCCTTAAGTGCATTATTTCTAAAATTTTCAAACTCATCCCACTCATCGTGTAACTCTGAAATTTTGTAAAACTGGGTATCATTTATTCCGTGTGGAATATAAGTACAATCCCAATCTGTTCTTGGTTTCTTTACTGCACAATTATTAACTATGTTCCAAGTTTGTTTAGATAAATTCATAATCAAATCACATGACTCATAAAAGAATTCATTATATCTTGGATACGGTAAATCATCCCATACATTATAATAAAAAATAGGCATCTGCTGCCTAATTTCATGTTCCATTTGATACAACCAACCCCAAAATCTTGGGTCGGTGTAATGTAGAATTGCATCTGGTTTTTCTTCCGCAATTATATCTCGTGCAAGTTCTTGATTGCCATAACCACTAACAGGAAATATCTTCAAATAAGCATCTTTTATTCCTGTGTCTTTTTGGAGTTCTTCACTTAAATCAACAAGCTTGCCTTCTTCTGGATGATTTATAGCCCCACCGACCTGAAACCAATCGTAATGATCTAATGTTCCAAATACAACCTCTCGTGAAACTGTTCCAACTCCAGATGACATTCTTAAATCATCTGACATCAACAAAATTTTCCGTTTTGCCATAAAAACCTCTTTATTTAATCAATTAATAACTGTTTAGTATCTTCTTTTTTAGGTTCATCCTTGAGTAGATGTTTTTCAATTCTAATCAATACTCTAAGTATATTATTTAATAATCTCTCAACATTTTTATTGTTTGTCATACTTCCAGTATTCTTCATAGCTCCATCCATTTCAATTAAAACCTACTGCCACTAGCTGTCAAATTATCATATTCGTGAATTTTCTCTCTATACTCTTTGTCTTTAACATATAAATCCATAGTTCTATTGACAAGTTTTTGGAGAGTAAATTCATATGTTAGCCCAACAGATTTAAAGTTCTTATATAACTCTTCTAAAACCTTAACCGTAGTTAGCTTAGTAATATCCATATTTTAAGTCTCCGATATATACATATATATCTATTTAATCCATTATTACAACTTTTTTATTCATTCGCTTAGCATGTCCAACTGTATTCATAGTTCCCCTAGATTCCTCTCCCGTTGGAATGAATGCAACAATAACATCACTATATTCTGCTATCTGTTTGTTTCTTGTAAAAAAATTACTTACATAATACCGTTTTCCATAATTTTTCTCGTTCAATACACAATGCATATTATAAGAATAATGAGCTGGTGGAAATTCTCTATATGTAACTCCAAATTCAAGTGCAAACTTCTTAGCGTAACCATCTGCTCCTAATGGTTGACCACCACTCACAACTTCTACCTCGTCTCCAAACTTTTCCTTTAAGTCGAAGATGAAATCCTTTATCTTTCTTTTATTAGTATATTTTCTACTGCCTACTATGCCGACTTTCTTCATAATCATTCCTCTTCTGAACTTTTTTGGGTGGTTTCGGTGATATTGAAAATTTAGCAGCTTTATAAAATTCTTCCAAGCCGTTCAACAAATCATCTACATCATTTTCAGCATAGATATACTGAAATCTAAAATTGTGTTTTGGATCGGCATCCCAAGAATTTACAATATTAAACCACGTAAATTCATTATACGTTTGAGTATTGGCTGGTTTAATCTTTGTTTTATAATGTAAACTCCCTTCCCACTTCTTTATAAATTTTTTCAAAATATCGTGTGAAATATCTTTGTCTTCTTCATACCACAGGTATAACATAAATGGAAAATGTAAATCGTCCCAAATTGAACTTATCTTATTCATAACGTCTTCTTCTTTTTCAGTTCCAATAAAATCTGATAATTTCAATCTGACAGATAATTTCACGTGACTATTGAAGTTTCGATACATAACTATCTCCTATTATAATTCGCATCACATAACTCTGGCATTTCTCTAAACTCACAAAACCTACAATTTTTCTTAGATGCTTCTTTTCTATAAATATGTTCCATATTATATTGTCCATCGTCAGTAAAACACTCTTTAATAAATTCACTTAATCTCAATGATACCTTATTTAAACTTGGAGTTCCACTTGCTGGTGAAAATTGTTGAACTCTTTTTTGTGGAAAAGATACATTCTCATATAATTTTCTCTTTACTATAAAAAACTCCACATCAATTCTATTAATAGGAAAATCAAATTGTTTTGAATAAAACTGTTTGTATAATAATAATTGATCTGTTTTGTTCCTATCTTTTTTTATATATTTATTCCACCCCATAGTAGAAGTTTTTATATCATAAATTTTCAATCTACTTTCAGTTGAATCAAATAAAATTAAATCTATAAACCCTCTAAATCTTATATTTCCAGGCAAATCATAATTAATAGCTATTTCTGTTCCAAGTAATTCATAACCCCTTTTTTGAAAATACTGCCCCCTACGGCTAACAAACCATTTTAAAAAGGATATTCCATCTGAATAAAATTCTGCCATATCTTGTCTATTACAACATTCTTCTCCAGACTCCTCTTTAATTTTCAAAAAATTCACCTTCATTCTATCTTCTAACATAGACTCTAAATTTAAACTGTCTGCTTTCTTTGCAGTTTCTGTATACATAACAGTAAGATATTTCTGTAATACTTCATGCATACTTGTTCCAAATAAAGTATGTATATTTCCAGCAAACTCCCTGCGCTCATCTATGTAATTCAGTTTCCATCGATAAGGACATGCAGCCCATTGTGAAAATTGGCTATATGATATTACTTTCCCCATTTTCCGTTTCTAACTACTCTTGCCATAATACTATAATTTGTTAAATCTTGAAATGAATCCTTCACAGATTCCGTAACTCCTTCTCTATCTGACTTCACAGTTAAATTTATTAATCTATTAACCTTATCATTTATTCGTACTACCAACCCAGTTGTAGACAATTTAACATCTTCTTCATTTTCTAATGTAGTACCCATTGCAATATTTGAAGGACCGTAATCATATTGTTTTTTACAAAACAAGTCGTAATCCTCCTGTTGTAATCTCTTAAACTCACGAGTCATTATTGGATAATGTAATTCCAAATGTTCTGCTGGACTTAAATTTTCCTTTTTGACTTTCTTTTTCGGATAAGATTTCTTCTTACTACTTTCTTTTATAACTTTCACTATTTACTCCTTTTTAAAAACAAAAATTGGCTCATATTTATATCCAGCTCCCATAACTGAAGATAAAGTTAATTGGAGAGTTTCTTCTTGTTTAAATCCTAATTCTTTAGAAATTTTAACAGTTGCATCTTCTATAAATTTATACTTAGGTGTATTTGCGATATTATATAACATATAACCACCTTTTTTTAATCCATAATAACAATTCTCTATAGTCTTTCTTAAAAATCCATTCACCCACTTATCTTCTGATGGATACTTAATATAACTTTGTGTGAGCTCATCGGAATACTTTTCCGTATCGAAATAAGGTGGTGAAGTAAAACATAAATCGAGTGATTCTTTTTCAGAAACAAAATCTTCACTTCCTTTCATATAAATATCAACTTTCTTATTTAGATATGTAAAATCTTTTTTCATTTCTAATAACCCATTATATGTCCTCGTGGCAGGTTCAGTTCCAATATAATGTTTAGTATTTGATGATGCTAAAAACCCCAATAACCGTCCGCCCCAACCACTTGACATATCTCTTATAACTCCACCACCACCATACTTCTCATATATTAGTTTGGCTGCTGTTGGTCTAAAATTAGATACTGATTGAGTGCCTGTATATATTTTAAGTGATTGTCGTAACCTATTTTCACGAAATATATTTCTTTCCACTTCTTCCTCTTCATCATTACCATGTTTCATTTGCCACTTCCAGGCCTTCCTAATTGTAGATTTAAATTTATCATCATCATTAAAAGTTTCCATTGGTGATTTCATTGCGTCACCACATCTAATTTCCCAAAAAAATGGAAAATATGACCAAGCTAATCTTAAACAGTGCATAGTCTGAATAATTTGATTATCTATAAAAATAGTATTAACATCAAACTTCCTAAGTTTCTTCATGTGTTGATGCTTTTCTTGTTCTGTTATACTGTAATGTGGGAATCCATGCCTTCGATAATAATCAAAGATTACTTCAACACCATAATCTATATTTATAGTATTTATATTATTTGTAACCTTATAAAATTCTAAATCTTCTTTATCATACTCTGTAAATTTAGATAGAACTTCATAATCAACTTGTTTCATCTCAAATGTAAAGTTTCAATTTGTCTTGGATCAGTTCCATAACTTTCAACGAGTGAATATAACTCAGCCTTTCCCTGTTCGGTCATATAATATCTATCAACATATTCTTCTGATTCTAAATTACTGACGCTAAAATGTTTTGAAACTAATTCAAGCAACCACTGTGGATATTCCATCTCTTTTCTCCCTTTAACATAACGAAGCCACTGCTTCCCTTTTGGTAAAATATCAATATACAATCTATATAAATCTTTTGGTGATATTGGATATTTCTGAATTTCATTTACAAAATCTACCCATTCCACCTTCATAGATAAGAAACGATTTATCATATAATTTGACCAAGTTTTCTTATCTCCTTCTGTTAGAAATTCCCAATAATTTTTATTCTGAATCTCCGTCAGATTTTTTAGGTGATGAAACAGATTCTTGCTTTTTATCTTCTTTTTTTGGTTTATCTTCCTTCGGTTCTGGTTTTTTCTTGTAATCGGTTTCATAAAATCCTGTTCCTTTAAATATAACTGCGGGTTTTGAAATTTTCCTTCTCATTTCAGTTACCACTCTTTCAATACTATAAAATGGTAAACTTTTTAACTCTACACAATCAGGGCAGTCTGGAGCCTTATCATCTACTTTCTGTAAAACTTCTTCTTCGTGTCCACAATTAGGACAAACATACTCATAAATCGGCATCCTCAGTCTCCACTAGATTTTTATATATCTCCATAATTTCTCCACAACTACCACAAGAATAAACTTGAACTGGAACTACAGCTTCTTGTCCTGTCGGTGACATTATTGGCGATATTCTCTTAATAATATATGTAAGAAGAAATACATTGTTATTGCACTTTTTACATTCCAAAGTCTCTGCCTTAGATATATCTACATTAACTTCAGAGTTTGATGATTGTGTTAATTTCTGCATTATTTTATTGCCTCATCTCTTAAATTATTTAATCATATCAGCAATGGTATCCGCAACCAAATCTGACTTCTCATCATCTATTGCATGTAAATCAGCTAAATAATGCCCGAATAAATGTCGGGCTTGATAAACATCATCACAGTCTAGATCATTTATTCTAACTTCACCTGGTGGATCTGTTACATCACAAGGGTCTGTTGGTAATGCTTCTCGTATTGTTTTAGGTTTCGGTATACTATATACTTCAAATAACCGTTCAAATTCATTTTTTACTGTTTGATAATTACTCATTGCATTCCTCTATATAATTTCATCTACTAATCCATATTCAAGACACTTTTTGGCATCCCAAAGTAAATCATGTTTCAATATTTCATCTAATTCTTCTGTTGGAACTTTAGTATGTTCTGTATATACAGTTCTAATAGTTTCCATCATCAAATCTAAATTCTTTTTCTCATCCTCTATTTCAGAATACTTTCCCCACAATTGTGAAGATAATTGATGAATTAACATATATGAATTTTTACTCATAAATCTTTTCTTGCCTACTACTGAAAGAAATGTAGCTGCACTTGCACAAAATCCATCTACAAAAGTGTATACAGGAACATTACATCTTGAAATTGTATCCATAGATGCAATACCAGCAGTGATTGAACCTCCACCTGAATTTATAAATAATCTAATTGGTGGTGGATCAATTTCTAATACATTAGATACTGTAAGATGTTTTGCTTCTAATTCACTAAGTTTGTGATTTAATTCAACTACCGTTTCTCTATTCACTCCAGAATAATAATATATTTTATTTTCATAAACTGAAATATGTTTTTCTTCACCTGGTTTTACATTTTTCTTTGGTGCCGGATTTTTTTCTCCCCAATATTCTTTCATTTTATTGCTCCTAATAGTTCTATAATCATAGCCATAGCATTAATCTCTTTATCCACAACTTGTGCATCTGATAATTCATACCTGGCAATTATTAAAATACATTCTGCTACATGACCCTTACCATATTCATCTACCTTATCATATAACAACCTAAATAAATCTGCAAAATCTTTAACTTGATTGTCTGCTAACAATTGTCTTGTATTTCTAAAAGCGTTCTTCTTATCTTGTGTCTTTAATATTTCAAGTACTTTTAATTTATAATCCCTCTCTAACAAACTCTCTTTATCTATCTTAACAACTCCATCTACTACCTGTCGTTGAGCAGAATTAATTACTCTACGAATATCTGGATAACCTGAATCAATCACCAATTTCAAATCCTCAAGTTCATATCCTACACTTTCTTCTCCCAGAATTTCTACCAATCTTTTCGCAACATCTGGTTTAGATGGTGGTGTTGTCTGAAACAACTGACACCTACTCTGAATGGGATCAATAATTCTCTCAACAAAATTACAAGTTAAAATGAACCTACAGTGTCTACTAAATGTTTCCATTAAGTTCCTTAGTGCAGCTTGTGCATTAGGAGTTATATAATCACACTCATCAAGAATTACAATCTTCAATTCTTTAAACCCAAGTGTTGACGCAAACATCTTTACTTTATTTCTGATTGTATCTACATTATTTTCATCACTCGCATTAATATAAATAGAATCACATTCAATATGATTAACAAGTATTTTAGCAATAGTGGTTTTGCCTGTACCTGGTTTTCCATAAAACAAAAGATGTGGTAAGTCACCATTCTTAAGATACAAAGACACCTTACTCTTAAGATGCTCGTTCCCAATATAAGTATCTAAAGTGGAAGGTCGATACTTTTCAACCCACAAATAATGGGATAATTTATCAGTCATTCCTCTTTCTCCAAATCCACGTTGGTTCTCCAAATAACCCCGCTCTATCAGGCAATATATATTCGGGTTTTCTATTGGCTACTTCTGTTACTTTTGCAGTCCCAACTCCAATACAATTGGGTCTTTTTGCCATCTCATAACCTATACAATCGTCATATTGACTGTCAGGAAATGTATCTAAAAAATCATTCATTGGATCACAAATAGACAACCATCCTTTTTTTCTACCTTTACTGGCTGCATTTACATCACTGATATTGACTAATAAATATCCACCTGGCTTCAAAGTTTTCCAAATATTTTTTAATGCTTTATGTAAAAACAATTCATTCCAACTTTCTATATCTTTATACCTAACCCAACTCTGAGTTTTATCATAACTGTATCTCTCAACATTAAAATATGGTGGACTTGTGAATACTAAATCAAAGAAACTTTCATATTTACTCAAATCTACATCCTCTGCTGGTTCACACATAAAATCTGACTTTTTAGGTTCTTCAAAAAATCCTAAATGTTTATTGTAAAACTCGGCCTGTTCTTCGTATATAGGATGGTTCTCTTCTCTCGGGTCAATACCAAGATAATACTTCCCAGTATTAGATGCGTAAAATCCAGCCAACCTATCTCCCCAACCCATACTAAAATCAAGAATATTTCTTGCTTCATAAAAATCATAAATTGCCTTGGCAACATTTGGTTTGAACTGAGAACAGATATACTTACGAAGTGCAATACAAGACCTTAAAGTTCCTCTACTTACTTTTTCTACTTCCAATGTAAAAAGTGATCCTAACAATGTGTACATAAACTTCGGATTGTTCCAAGTTCTAAGAGGTCCTGGTGAAATTGTACCATCAACAGACCATCTATTTTCTTGTTGAAAATAATTACTCGCACTATTTCCAGTGTTGATTCGCCTAACTATCTTATTACCAAGAGGCCATTTATAATCAGACCTAGCAAACCACTCACTTTCAATTGTAACATCATACCAATGAGTTGCTTTCAATTTCATGAAATCATTGTAAGCCTGTTTTTTAGATATTACTTGATACGGTGGTTCATAGTCAGCCAAAATCTCTACAAGTGAATCTTGTATGTCGTGTCTCTCGAAATTCTTCTTTATATAATTCCACTCTACTTCATCAATATAAATGTAAGGCTCCATATTTCTAAATTTATCGAAATATGTTAAATACATTAAACTGGATCCTGAATCGCCACCAAATAATAAGTTACATCATAATCATCGACTTTGAAATTTATTCGAGATAGTCCCTGGTCACTAACTTCAAAAGTTGCACTCTCACATTCCTTATTAGCTGAAAGAACTTCTCTAAAAAGGTCTGCATTAAAAAATATCGTATCTATTACATCATAAGTCTCTGTTGAAACCGGTAGTGTAACATGATTTGTATTAATTTCGGCATATCCAATCACAAGTTTTACACCAACATCATCTGTAAGAACAGCAAAATAATCTGTGTCTGGTAATGCATTCTTTCCTGCAATAAACTTGTTTATAAAAGTTGAATCCACTTTAATTTGAACTTGAAACTCAGGCAATTTTTTAAGATCGGGTGGTCTGTTTATAACAGACAAATCAGATAACATAAAATTAACTGAAGCATTGTCATCAGACACCTTTAAAGATACTACCTTATCTCCAGATTCTTTATGTTCTAATGTAATATTATCTGAGAGAACTCCCAGTAACCTAACCAATTGATCTGTATTGTATACTCCAAATTCGCTGTTACCAAAATTCCAATTTTCCAAAGTTAATTCGCCGAGTAAAGATTTATCTCCTGTTATAAATCTGGTCGACAATGTATTATCACTAATTTCCAATACAACTGAATTTACATTTCCACTCAAATGATATTTGTCAATGAATCTTGTAAATGTATTTTTATCCATAACCATTCTCCTTAATTATAACCATATATACATATATATTGGTTGGGGTTTCTAAAATCAAAAAAATCTTTCTATTGTTTGCTGTTTATCTACTGGGTCGCCCCATTTCAAACTTTTATAGAACATATCAATTTTTTTCTTTAACGATTGTTTATAAATTTTATTATAATCTATATTTTCTTTGATGAACTTTATAATTTCTGGTGGATCTTCATGCCCCCTATAAGCAACCACTTCAATTCCAAGTTCATTATTCTTCATATATGACCACCGAATTTTATCTCCGTTATTTATGAACATATATTTATCATCTCTTTTGTAATGTTTTAACAAATCATTATATCTGACTGCTGCTTTGACGTGAACTGGAGCTCCTTTCTTAAAGATTGTGAGAATAGATCCGTTTTCTTCTCCTTTTCTAGCATACTTCCCAAGTCCTTTTACACCAGTTGGAGTTGCTATCTTATCTATATTCATTAATTTCATACTTTTCTTAAAATTAATAATTCTATCATCTATTTTATCTTTCGGTACATCTGCCAAAATATCTTCTAAAACATCAGATAATAATTTTCTAAGAGCGGGTGGAAAATTACTCCTAACTGTATCCAATCCCTTTACAAGAATTTTATTTACTTTAACTCCATTATCATTTATTATTCTCATCCCATATCGTTTCTTAGTAACAAACAATCCACTCTTAGCTATGACCTCTTGTTTAATTTGAAATCTGTGTGTGTCCAAATTACAAAAGTTTTTGGCGAAATGATTGTAAGAATCATTTATAAACTCCTGAACATTTTCTGCAACATCTAAAATTTTCTCTGAAATCATAACATCACTTTTAATACCGACAGTTGGATATTTTTTTTCTATTAATGGTAATGCTGGAGCAAAAATACTATCAGTATCTATATAAATTACATAGTCCTTAGATGTTCCAAGTTCTTTATTGTAATAGAAATTCACAATTTCCTTACTGTATTTAATAAGAGATTGGCCGGTTTCAGTTGTAGCAGCTGCATTATCTAAATCGTAAAACCTAAAAACGGGCAATCCCAATACTCCATACATAGAATTTAATAAAATCTTTTGTAAGTGTTGTCTCCGATTAAAATATAAATACTTTTCATTATCTTCTTTTTCTGCAAATTTTTTCATTAATTTTCGATATTCCACTCTCTGATCAAACCAAGTTTCTAATAATGCTGGTATCAATCCTCTCTTGTCTGTTCTGTAAAGAATTCCATTCGTAGAAATTGAAATCTTATTGTCATCTAAATATTTTTTTAATTTAGATTCACTTGTACTTCCTTTTAATTTACCATCTTTAGTATGTGCTGTATATGTTTTTTTCTCACCCCTAATAAATTGTTTAGCATTCCACCCTTTCACTTTACCAATTTTAGTTTCTGGAGATATATTCAAACTCATAATTGTAGATGGATACATTGAAGTAACATCTAAATCATAAATCCAATCGTGTTTTCCTTTCTGTGGCTCTTGTACATAAGCACCAACAAACTTAACCCCTGTATCCATTTTTTCTCTGCCCTTTGGATCTTTATTTGGTGCTACGATATCCAATCTTTTAAGATAAGTTAAAATCGCCCCTTCCAAATATCGACTACTATGATAAATGTCTTCATACGGACAGTGCCCCATATGACATATACCTCTACAAATTTCTATAAAATCTAACTTATCATCTAACTTCTTAATAATTTCAACATCATTAATATTATATTCAACAAACTTCTTTAAATCATTTTCATATAAATCATTTAATGTTCCAGAATATGGAATTTTCTTTACACCAACTTCGTTCTCACCTATATCATCTAATCTATAGGAAGGTTTTCCTCCAAATGTAAACTTCTTATAAAGACTTAAATAATCAAGACACGATACTCCTGCTATCAAATATCTATTTTTATACTTACTCCAATGTACCTCTCTTATAGGAGATAATAAATTTGCAAATTCATTTCCAAGAACTTGAATTGCTCTATTATAAAGATATGGAATATCAAAAAAATCTATATTCCATCCAGAAAGAATTGTAGGAGATACTTCAAGGTATTTTCTAAAAAACCCAGATAATAATTCTTCTTCAGTTTTAAATGTTTCTATAATTCTATTTTCTTGAACATCTATATTTAATTTATTGTCTGGATCTAATACAAAACAACTATATTCATCCATAATTTTATCATAAAATGCTATTGAAGTAATCTTGTTTTCCGCCTTACTAACATTTGGAAACCCCTCTGTAACTTCAACTTCTATATCTATAAAAGCAACTCTATGTCCTTCTGAAACTTCATCCGAATCTGTATATATATCTACTAACGCCCTTATCTCTGCATTAACATCACTCTCGTGAAGTCCTGGCTGGTCATTATCCCACTTATAAACTTTATTTAATCTATCACCATATAATGAAACATATCTTCCATTTGAATTTTTCACATAAGCATACCTCTTGTGTGGCAAAACAAGATAGCCTTTTTTATCATCCCAAATATGTATTTTTTTTCTGAAATTATCGAAATAAATATTCTGATACATCTATAACCTAAATATAGATTAAAAAATGAAACACAGGGGAAATATTTCTACTTCCCCTGTTACATTTCATTTCTTTTTGCTTGTTAGAAATTTACAGTAATACCTGCATTAAAGTATCTTGGTATTCCAAGAAATACTTCTGCGTTATGAGCTGCGTGAGTTTTATCTCCGTAACTATTGTATTGACTGTGATCTACTGCATCCTGCACATATACAGCATCTAATGCGTTAAACATATGAGCAAATGCCTGTAGATTCAACCCACCGATTTTTGGCAAATCGTATGTAGCATGTAAGTCCATCCTAGAAAATCCAGGTGCCTGCCATACTTGTTCTCTATCAGCGTCTGCGTCTGAACCATCATACTCTCTTGCATTAGGACTCCAATCTGCATAATTGTCATCATACACATTGAACGAAGATTGCAATCTAAGTCCTTTTATTGGTGTTACTGTAACACCTACAACATAAGCTGTCTGAGGCATATCACCTACAAACAAACCATCAAGTGCGTAAGAATATGGAGTGGTTGTCTGTCCAACAACCTGACCTTGTTCATTATACTCATCTTCCTGATAATTACCATCTGCATCACCAACAAAAGTCCAGTTTCCAAGACTTACTGCGGCATCCAAACGAACCATATTGGTAACATTAGTAGATGCCTCTACTTCAACACCTTTATGATTCTGGTTTATACCAGATAAGAAGATAACATCAGTATCACCTGAACTACCTTGTCCACTCGTTACAGCTTTGGTAAGGTTTCTATCTTTCCAATCTGTATTGTATGCACTGACTTTAACTGCCAGATTTCTAGCACTGTAATTCACTCCAGCTTCTGAACTGACAAACTGTTCATTTGCCGGGTCTGAAGCAACTGTTCCATCAAAGTAAATCACGTTATCCATAATAGGTGGTTTTTCCACAATACCGAAGTTACCGAAAACACTAACGTTATCTGCAACATCATACATTGCTCCACCTTTGAACTGAGTAGTAATAATAGGATCACCGTGATCTATAACTTCATCTGCAACAGTGAAATGGTCTTGGTAAGTATAAGCAATGCTCGATACTCCACCCATACCATATGCTGAAAGTGGACCTGAGGAATATGATCCTTGTAAGAATCCACCTAACCAATCAACTGTAGTTTCATTGTGATAAGCAATAATATCACCT
>CALBXV010000437.1 GCA_937890045.1 uncultured archaeon | reverse complement strand
AAGAAGTGCAGTGATAAGTGCAATTATGAAAAGTGAATTTGATACAAGAGCATTTTCAATCATTAATGTAGAAGCAATAATAGCATCTTTACTCCAGAATCCACTTAATGGCGGAATTCCAGAAAGAGATAATGTAGCTATTAACATCATATAAAATGTAATTTTCATTTTATTTTTGAGATTTCCCATATCACTCATATATTTTGATCCAACTGAATGAATAAGAGCACCAGCACCCATAAACAATGCAGCTTTAAAAATAGCGTGATTAATAAGATGGAACAAACCTGCAGTATAACCAGCAACAAAATCAAGTGATAAACCAGCAACGCCAAGAGCTAACATCATATATCCAATTTGTGAAACTGTAGAATAAGCAAGAACTTTTTTAATTTCTTTTGCTACAACAGCTTGACTGGCTGCTAGAAAAGCTGTGAAAACTCCAATAAAAGCGATAATAGTAAAGAATGGTCGAATTGCTTCAATAACCATAGCAGCATTATAAAATATTGGACCGATAACAGCTACAAGAAAAACACCTGCCTTAACCATAGTAGCCGCATGAATTAATGCAGAAACTGATGTTGGACCAGCCATAGCATCTGGAAGCCATTCTTGTAAAGGGAATTGAGCAGATTTACCTATAGCTCCACCAAATATTAATATTGCAATTGGAATAAACATACCTTTATCAATTAAAATAGTAGCCCAATTTGTATTGGAGCTTAATGAAACAAAATCAAATGTTCCAGCATAGTAAAATAATAATAGAATACCAATCAAAAAGCTAACGTCACCAATTTTTGTTGTAACAAAAGCTTTTGTTCCTGCATGAGTAGGTGAATAATATTGTTTCAATCCTCTAATCTTATGATTTAGACTACCAACAAAATCTTTTTTCTCATCTGAATTCCAGAAGCCAATTAAAGCATAACTAGCTAATCCAACTCCTTCCCAGCCAAAGAATAATTGAAGAAAATTATCAGATAATATTATAATTTGCATATTAGCAATAAAGAAGATCATAAAGAACCAATAACGAGTTAGATTTCGATCACCCTTCATATATCCTATACTATAGATCATGATGAGTAGACTAATCCACGCCACTACATTAGAAACTATAATACGGAGTGGATCAGCTAATACACCAGCAGTGATGTTTAATGTTGAAATCCACATAACTTGACTATGAACAGTTTCACCACTAAATACACCAACTAACATCAATCCAGCTAATAACGCAGAAATAAAAGAGAATAAAATAGCGCTAATATTCCTTACATTATTACCAATTTTTGCAATAAGAGGTATTAGCATAGCTCCAATTAAAGGAATTATCCATACTAACCATGGAATAATAGGAGAAAAAGGATCAGACATAGTTTAAACACCTATTAAGAATATTTCAGAGATAGTAGGAATCAATCTATCTAGAATAATATTTGGATATATACCTAGAAATATTGTTAATATAACAAGGAATATTATTGGAATTAATAGACATAAGTCATTTTCTTTAATATTACTAAGACTATCAGGAAGTTTACCAAAGAAGACTCGTTTCATTGTTAACAAAGCATAACCAGCAGTTAAAGTTGATGAAAGTAACGCTACTCCAGTAAGTATTAATCGCGCATCAGAATTTAGAGATATACTACCAACAAACGCTCCATAAAACAAGATCCATTCAGATTGGAAACCGTTTAATGGAGGTACACCAAATAAAGTCATAAATCCTATCAAGGCCGCAATAGTGGTTATAGGCAATTTTTTAGATAATCCACCCATTTGACGTATACTTCTTACACCATTAGATTTCATTATTATAGTACCAGCCACCATGAAGAGAATCCCTTTAGCAGTACCATGACTTACATATTGAAAAACAGACCCGGTAATTCCTAGATAATAAGCAGAGCCAATACCGAATATGATATAACCCATTTGGGAAATACTAGAATATGCTAACAAACGTTTAATATCATCTTGAGATAATGCCATTAGACCCCCATATACCATTGTTATTAGCCCCCAGATACTCACAAAGAGAGTAGTGGATAGATAGACTGATGGTAAAATAAATAATATAATTCTTAAAATAGCATAACCACCAATTCCTATCATAACAGGAGATAAAAGTGCACTTATAGGAGTAGGAGCTTCTGCATGAGCATGTGGGAGCCATATATGAACACCAAAAGCAGCTAATTTAACAAATAATCCAATAATTATCGCAGCGGCTAACCATATTCTAATATTAAACGCTATATTTAATTCATTTATAGAGCTTATATCAAAACTTCCACCAAGCATTCCAACAGCTAATATTCCAGACAATAATAGTAAGGCACCTATATGAGTCCAAATGAAGTACATTAGAGATATTCTAGCCTTATCACCGTAACCAAACGCAGCTATAAGAAAGTATGATGGTATAAGCATCAATTCAAAGAATACATAAAATTGGATTAAGTTAGTTGCAAGTACAGTACCAAGCATGCCTGAGAAATAAATCAGGTATAGAGAGAAATACAAACCAAATTTTTTATTTATAATCTTAGTATCAGATGTAGTTTCACGAATTCTATGATTCATATAACTTATTGAATAAACAGATAAGCAAACACTAAGAATTGCGATCATTAATGCAAAGGGTAAACTTAATCCATCACCTTGTAAACCAAAATTTCCGATAGGATGCCAGTCATATAATTCTAAATAAACATCAGATAAAGAACTAGCATATAACATCAGAATTGTCGAGTAAAGTAAAATTAGAAATGTAATCCAGCCTACATTTTTACCGATTTTTTTTCCTAGAAGATAAACAATAGGGGCTAGAATTATTGGTAAGAAAACACTTTGTAATAAGATCATATTATTAAATTCGGTCAATTAATCATCATCCTTTTAATTTATTTAGTTCTCCAACATCAATGTCATTATTTAATCTAAATGTAACTAGAATAATAGATAATCCAGTAGCAGCTTCTGCAGCAGCTAAAGCAATTCCAAACATTACAAATAGTTGACCAGTAGCAGAAGGTTCAACAAGATATCTAGAAAAAGCTACAAAATTAATTAAAGCAGCGTTTATTATTATTTCAACAGCAAATAATAATCTAATAGCATTTCTTTTACTTATTAAACCATATATTCCAATTGAAAACAATATTCCAGAAACAATAAAATAATATAATAGCGGTATCATTTTTTATCTCCTTTATCAAGTTTAGCCATTGTCAAAGCACCAATAATAGATACACCAAGAACAACAGCTAGAATATTTAAAACTAGAGAATAATTAAGTATCATATCATTTCCAATATCTATAAATGAGATAATGATATCATTAGCAAACCAATTATTTAGATTGGAAATCATACCAACAAAAATTAGACCTAGCGATAGAATAACAGCAGTTACTAATCCCAATAGTCTAGTTCTAATAGTTCCATCTTTAATCCATTTATCTCTTCTAACTAGCATAACGGTAAACAGAATAAGTACAGCAATAGCACCTACAAAAACAAGAATTTGTAACATAGCAAGAAAAGTAGCATTTAAGAGAACAAATAGTCCAGCAATTCCAAGAAATGATGCAGCAAGAGACATAGCACCATACATTAATTCACGAGATTCTAAAGACAGTATAGCAGTAAGTATAGTAAACGCAGATATAACTATGAATATGATATCAAAAGCTTCAATCATGATATGCAGATCTACCCTTTATTTTTATGTCAACAAGATCTTCTTTCCTTTTAGGAGGAGTGGCAAGTTGTTTAGGAGTAAAGATCAAATTACTTTTTTCTGTAGAAGACAGTTCATAATCATCAGTCATATAAATTGCGTAAAATGGACATGCATCAACACAAAAACCACAAAATACACAATTACCAAAATCAATTTGTGGAAAGATACTCTTTTTATTTGCAGCAGATGGCGTCTCTTCTGATTTAACCATCTCGATACATTGAGCTATATTTTCACATGCGATAGAGCATAGTTGACATCCAGTACACTTATCAATAAACAAAATATGTCTACCTTTAAATCCAGGTAAGCCAACACCTTGTTTGGGATCATATTCATATCCAGGGGCAAGATTAAGTTTAACATCAGGATATCTTAAAGTTATTCTTTTAGTAAATAATGCTTTTAGTGCAGAACGTAGTGCTTTAAAAAAACCATTAAAATAGTAACTCATTTAGTAATATCTACCCATTTAATATTGATGCTGCAACAATAGCTATTAAAAGATTTATTATAGAAATAAGAATAAGATATTTCCAACCTATTTTGACCATCATATCTATTCTTATACGAGGGTTAAAACCACGAGGAAGAATCATAAACACCATAACTATCAAAGTTTTCATTAAGAACCAAGCTTCTGGAGGTAAAATTCCTGGACCTGACCAACCGCCTAAAAATAATACAGTAAATAGAGCACTTAAAGCATAAAATTTTACATAAATAGCTAATTGAATTACTCCAAAAAACATACCAGAATATTCAGTTAACCAACCAGCAACTATTTCAGTATCTGCTTCAGGCATATCAAAAGGAATTCGTTCTAATTCTGCTAATGAAGCAACATAAAAGATGCATGCGCCAAGAAACATGGGAATTATAAACCAAACTGTTTTTTGCGCTATAACAATCTGATAAAGATCGAGAGAACCACTTAGAACAACAATACTAACAGCTACTAGTACTAATGGGATTTCATAAGAAATCATTTGATGAAGTGCACGTAGGCCACCAATAAATGAAAATTTATTACTGCTAGCCCAACCAGCTAACAATACAATTATTGGAAAGAAACCCATAATGGCAAAAAAGATTAGTAAACTAATTGGAGAACGAGCAACATAGGTACTAGGTCCAATTGGAATAACAGATAACAAAGCAGAAACAACTGCAAATAACATAAATGGGATAGCTATAAAAAATGTTTTATCTGCTTTTTTTGGGATAATTAGTTCTTTAGATATTAATTTAAAAAGATCTGCAATTGGTTGTAAAAAGCCTTCAAATTTACCTGCGTATAAGGGTCCAACACGTAAATTAATTTTAGCAAGAAATTTACGTTCAAAAAGAATCATAACAGTAGCAACAAGTGCAGCAGTAGTAAACCCTGGAAAAACAACTACTTTGAAGAAACTAGAAGCCATTAATTCAAGTTGTATTGGCATAACTAGATCAGGTGCAGCAATAAGAGCATATGGATTAAGTGGGAACTCAATAAGTCCCGATTCGATTATTATAAATAAGATAGGAGCTAGAATCATAGGGGCTATAATAAGAAGCCAAAACACTATAGTCAAAATTCGTTTTACAAATTGTTCAAATGTTTCTATAGGCATATTTTATTTATCAGCCTCCACAGGCCAGTAATCAAAACTCCAATAAATAGGTGGCATATCACCTATACGAACATTTTTTAACGCTATTGGCATACCTGGAATACTACGAAATGATGGTACGCTAAGTTTAACTCTATAAGGAGTTTTACCACCATCACTAATTAAGTAATAACCCATTACACCTCTAGCAGCTTCAGTTCTTACAAATATTTTACCTTCTGGCACTCTAACCGCACCTCGAAAAGGTAATTTAACAGGACCGTCAGGGATTTTCTTTAACGCTTTTTTAATAATTTCCATACTTTCATACAATTCAATTCTACGAATCATCATTCGTGCCCAACAATCACCTTCAGATAGTACTGGAATATTATTTTTAATATCAAGTTCATCATACAAACAATATGGTTCATCAATTCTAATATCAGATTTTACATTAGACGCACGGAGATTGGGGCCAGTTAAACCAATATCAATAGCATCCGCTTTTTTAACAACACCAATACCTTTAGTACGTTTATCAGTTATTGGATTAGTAATAAAAACATCATCATATTCTTTAAGTCTTCTTTCAAAGTGATCAAATATTTTTAATGCTTTATCCTTGAAATTTTCAGGCATATCATTTCTAACTCCACCTGGAATAGTATAAGCAAAAGTAACTCTTTGACCTCCAATCATTTCAGCAAGATCTATAAATAATTCTCTATCACCCATAGGCCACATAAACATTGTAGTATGTCCTAGAAATGGACCGTAGATTCCTAACCAGTATAAATGACTAATAATACGATTTAATTCAGCCATAATTATTCTAAGATATTGAGCTCTAGGAGGAGCCTCTTTATCCATAAGTTTTTCAACTGCTAAGCAGAATGGCAATGTAACACCAGTTGAATCAATGATAACAGGTCTTTCCAAATGAGGTATATTTTGGAAATAATCTCTATACTCAGCCATTTTTTCAGTTCCACGATGGACATAACCAGGATCTGGATATATATCAGTAATAATATCACCGTCAACAGTTATTACTAATCTAAAATGTCCTGATCCAGGATGTTGTGGACCAATACTAAGAGACAATGTAGAAGGTTTACCTTTAATATCAAATTCAACAGACAAATTGATCACCGACCAGGTAGAATATAGTCCTTCATTAATGGCGGAATTTCATTCCAATCTTCAGGTAAAAGAACACGTCGAAGTTCAGGATTTCCTTTAAATACAATTCCAAGCATTTCATGAGTTTCTTTTTCATGCCAATCACAACTTCTCCAAACATCATATAAACTATTAATTACAGGTTTTGCAGTTTCAGATTTTTTAATTCTTGTACTAAGTTCAAGAACTATACTTCTATATCTAGAATTAGAAACACAAGCCACATGATATACAACTTCAAATTCATTATCAGAAGGAAAATCAGTACCGGCAACAGAACTTACTTGATCAAAACAAATAGACTTCGCAACTTTACTAACTTCAACTATATTATTAGGTGAAACAACAACATTAATTCGACCTGGTTTTATTGAATCTAAGATAAATTTGTTTTTTAATTTACTTTTCATTTTTTTAACAAGTTGTTCTTCTTTTTCTACACTTACTTCAACATTCACATTAGAAGGAGGTGGAGTACTCATTTTATCATCTAACCTTTGATTTTCTAATTTTATCTTGTAATAACATAATTGCTTGAATTACTGCTTCAGGTCTAGGCGGACAACCAGGAACATAAACATCTACAGGCATAATTTCTTCAATACCTGGAAGAACATTATAAGAGTCAAAATATAACCCGCCGTTAATAGCACAAGCGCCCATAGCTATAACATATTTTGGTTCAGGCATTTGTTCATACACCATTTTAAGTCTAGGAGCCATTTTTCTTGTAACTGTACCAAACACTATTAACAAGTCACATTGTCTTAACGAACCAAATGCTTCAAGTATACCGAATCTTTCTATATCAAATCTGGGACCATGAACAGCACCAAATTCAACACTGCAACAAGCTGTTTCAACATGAACAGGCCATAACGCATACATTCTACCCCAATTTATTAGATAGCGAGCAGGTTCAGCAATACCCCATTCTATAATATCATTAAGTTTACCAGCAAGTACACCTACAACACCATTTTTTTCTGCACTAACTTCAACGGTCACCATATACCACCTTGATCTGCTAATTTTAGAGCATATGCGATAGGTATAAACATTATACCTAAAAACATCATTACAGTAAGAAAACTA
>CALBXV010000436.1 GCA_937890045.1 uncultured archaeon | reverse complement strand
TCCTGCGGTGTGTTGTGTGTTACAAATATATGTTGATGCACCATACTTGACTACATCATTTAGTTTGTAAGCTGTTGCGTTTGTGTAAGCACCCTTCCAAGCAAACCCAGAGTTATATTCTGTCCACTTTGCTGTATCATCATATAAACTAGCTTGTGATGTATGTCCGGTGTTACAAATATAATTCTTACCACCCCAAGAAACCACTTCGTCTACTTTATAATAAGTAGTTGCGGCCCATGCACCCTTCCAGGCTTGTCCACTTGTAAACTTTGCTACTTTAGTAGCAGCAAGGTCAACATAAAAATCAGCATTTGAGGTGTGATTTTCTTTTACGACATAAACATTACCACCATACTCCACACAATCATCTTTAATGTATGATGTGGCTGTTGTCCATTCGCCTTTAAATTGGAATCTAATTCTTCCTAATACAAAATCTGCCATTGTTTTATCCTATCCAGTTTTCTGTTGCACCGTTTTGTGTTGCGGCGTAAGTATAATTTTGATTATATCTGGCTACTAATTCTCCATCACTATTCATATAATATATTAATTTATTTTTATCCATTCTCATTTGATCGAAAGCTCTATCGCCTCGGTCAGTTTCGTATTGTTGTCGGCCAGACTCTGTATAACCCTTCAGAGAAGCATTAACATTTACTTCAGAGCCATCTAAATTTTCTTCTAAATCTTCTATACCGTTATAAGCGAAACCTTCTCCGCTATTTATACTTATTGATTCTTCTCCAGACATATAGACTTTCTTATAATAAAGTATTCCATCATCATCTACATCCAAAACATGAAGAGCATATTCATCTGTTATAGCTGCTTCTCTACTCTCTGATTTAACTGCTGTGTTTATAAGCATCGGCATTAGGTGACCTCCAAAATACTAAGGAAAACTTCCAGATGTGTAACATCTGCTACCACCCTAATTATATCTGAAGCTTCTAAATTAACAGGCTTATCTAATATTAAGGTATTTTGAGCTGCAACTTCTAATGATTTTCCTATATGTCTAAACGTTGTTCCTCCATCTACTGTAACTTTAATATCACAATTAGCTACACTAGTCAGTGAGGTGTTTGATAGATATACCGCATGTAATACTGCCCTTGAAGTTGCTGGTGAAGCTGGGCAAGTATAAACATCTGCCGTACTATTATCTACCATTGAACATATCATCCCTGCATTTTTAAAATTACTTGCCATATATTATCCGCCAAATACTACCGAAAAGGCTAGTATATCTCCATCTGTTGCTAAAGTACCGGTTGAATTTGGTAATGTTAAAGTTCTATCAACATCGGGATCAGCAACAGTAAGTGTTAATTCAGCTGCATCAGCTGTTGATCCTTCAAAGACAATATTAGAACCGTCTAAGTGTATATCATTAGATGTTGAATTGTTTGTTGTTGTTACATCGTGCAAAGTAACACCGACCGCACCACCAATTTCTCTAATTGCATTGGTACTATCTTTAATAAAAAGTTTCTGGTCAGCGGTATTGATTGCAATTTCACCCACCTCTAAATCACCAGCACCCGGTGGGGTACTTACAGTTTCATTACGCTTTACTTTTATAACTGTTGCCATTTATAGCCCCTTTTTATGAATTACACTATTATTTATACTTTTCTTCACTGCTAAACCTTGAACTTTTGTGCAAAATGTCCAAATATTTATAAATACTTTCATGTCTCCAGTGAAAAGGTATGTGTCACCGCCAGTGAAGGAATATGTAAAAAAACTTCCCTTTAGTTTCTCTATAGATAAATTAATAAAGTCATGGGATTATGTTGCAGACTCTAATAATTTTGACCATGAAGGTTTTAAACATAATCAACTTGCTCTAACTTCTTCTATATACGAGTATGATGGTAAAAATATTTGGTATGAAGGAGTCGGATCAATGTACTATGATATTAATACTAATAAAAAGAAAATTCAATTAGCTGAAAAGGATTTTATAGTTTTTCATCCGATATTAAAAGACACTTATTTTTATGAAGTATATACAGAGCTATCAACTATGTATAATCTAGGAAGAGTACGGTTAATGAATTTTCCTTCAAAAGTCTGTTTATCTTGGCATACGGACGAAAATGAGCGTATTCATATACCCATTATTACTAATAGAGGATGTCATTTAGTAATTCAAAACTCTGTTCATCATTTACCAGCAGATGGAAGTGCGTACATTGCAGATGTAACTGTACCCCATACAGCATTTAATGGCGGTTGGGATAATAGATATAACTTACTTATAGATGTTTTAGGATATAAAAAATGAAATATTATATTTTAGAACCTGAAGATAATACGTTTAAAACAATATCCATTCAGACCACATACCAAT
>CALBXV010000435.1 GCA_937890045.1 uncultured archaeon | reverse complement strand
TCCATCTGCATCAATATCAATGGTATCATCTGAAGTTATACTATGATTACCACCATTCGCAGTAAGAGAACCACTCATCCATAAGTTATTCCATCTTTGACCAGTACTACCTAAATTATATGAATCACTTACATCTGGAATAAGTGAAGAACTAATATCAGCAGCAAAACTAACATAATCAGTATCTGCATCACCAAAAGTTAAATTACCACCTATAGTTGCATCACCATCTACATTCAAATATCCAAATGACCCAGTTGAAGTAGCAGAAGCACTTACATTACCAGCAATTTCACTAACAGATATATTAGCTGATAAATCTAAGGTTGTATTACCACCTGTATTTAAAACTTTAAGTGCTTTAGCATCAGTTTCATGATATAACATATCATTAAATGCTGAACCTCCTGTTACTCCACTTAAATCTGGGGTTGCATTACCTGTTATTATTCTTGCGATACTTAAACGATTTGTTCCATCTGTATTACCAACAACAAGACCAGTTTTTAATACAGAATCACCAATTGAAGCAACTGAACTTGTTACTACACCGATTTCACCATTATTTAAAGTTACACCATTTAACTCTGCTAATGTTCCCCGTCTAAGTTTTATAATTTGAGCCATTAATTATCTCCAAAGAATATTATATCTCAGTTATAAATATAATATTAATATATTTTAGTTAAAGCTATCACCTAAATCAATTACTCCTGCACTATCAGGAGTTGCAAAAGTTCCAAGACCCGCGATAGTGATAGAAGCGCTAGCTATAGCATTTCTAGCCGTTTGTTGTGCTACAGTCATTGCACCACTTACTATTAAAGAATCAGATCCACTCAATAAACTGTCCATGAATGTCTGCCCTTCTACCTTCAAAGATCCAGAAATTATTACTGAACCACTTATTTTTAAATCTGCCGAATCAGCAGTAGAATGATAAGATCCAGTCGACCTAAATGGACTATCACCCTCTATTGTTGATATAGAAGTATCTAAAGTTCTACCCACATACTGATATGCTGTTAAATATACATGAACAGAAGCAGTAGGTTCATTTTGATCAAATTGTACTACCCCAGTTTTATAATCAAATGCATAATCATTAGTAGATACCTTATCACCTGAACTTAATGAACCTGTTTGAGCACTTTGACTAACTGGATAAGATTTATATAATACTACATTATATCCAGGCGTAGCATCTTCCGCAACAGCATTAGCAAGTGATGGTGCAGCATATTTATTTGATACAAAACCTGTTTGTTGGTCATCTTGAATAATCTGAGGAGTTACTCCATCAGTACTACCACTTGGATCCATAAAAAACCAAACATCATTTTGTACATTTGAAGGTGTTAATTTATGCCTATACCAATATTTTAATATATTTTGTCCTTGACTAGAATATATTGAACCATTCTGAGAACTTCCGCTGAAGGGTATGGAACTTCCCGTTATTAAATTTTGTTGAGAAAATACTTCACTAGCATTAATATCTAACGTACTCGTAAATGCTTCCTGAGCATCAGTTAAACTTCCGCTTGTAAATCGCCTACCGACTAATAATCTTATAGCTTTTTTTGTTGTACTAATTAATCCCATAATTCATCCCTATGAAGTTGTAGTTGTTATGCTTGTTATAGGAGAAGGATCCCCTTTATATCTAACTATCACATAAAACTCATTATCATTACTATCTAAGTACATTCCATCTATATTTCTTAATGGAACTGTATACTCAGTAGAACTTTTTGAACCACCACTATTTCCATACAAACTAATTGCTGTACTAAATGGATTTTTAAAATTATCTGCTGCTATATCTGTTTCTATCACGTTACTAGTTAAATCTGATGGATCATAAATTCTTGCAACACCTAAAGAAGCGTTATTTCCACTACCATTACCAGAACTTTCAAATAATATAGCTACTGCTACACTATCCGCCGTAGTAGCATTCCAATTTACTAATGTTGCACCAACATCCACCGTCATTCCTGTTTTTGTTCCACTTGTTTGAAATCTTCGTATATAAAATTTATATGTTCCACTACTATGATAACTTGCTGGATACCAATATCTATATGTTCCACCTGGATCCACCAAATATCCTGGTTTAACTTGTAACTCATATGTTCCTAATTGATTTAATTCATAAGTTGTAGTCCAAGCCGTTCCATCAAACTCCTGAACATTATCTGCTAATTTTATTCGATGAGATTCTCCACTAAATTGTTCAGTTGTTCCTGCTAATGCTCCACCATCGTATCCTTGTGCTCTACCATATATTGCCAAACTACCACTTGCCGATGGTTGACCAAATGTTCCAGCCGAATGATAAGAAATAGTTTGTGTATCTAATGTACTTTGAGAATTATCTCTATTTCTTGCTTTAGTAGCTACAGTAAATGTTGTATCAGCAACTCCTGTTTGATCTATACTATCAGAATTACCACTATCGAAAGTAACTGAACCAGTTACTAATGCAATATCATTATAATATGGTACTGTTCCTGTTGATCTTGCAGTTGCTCCAGTACTATCATAAATGGTTGTTCCAGTTTGTATTGTTCCACCACTTGTGGAAACTGTATCCCCACTTATTGAAACACTACCACCTGCCGTTCCAGTTCCAACTGAAGATGCAGCCATATCTACCAATGTGGTTGATGCATAATATAATGGATTAAACAATCCCGTAATCTTAGTTGATACCTCATAAGTTCCATCAATTAAATATGGTACTCCACTTAAACTTCTAGAAGTTGCAGATAAATATCTAAGAGCAGTTCCTACATCTGCTAATGCATTAGTTCCAGCAGCCGAATCTATAGTTGAAATAGGAGCCCAAAATCTATTTTTTGTTGTTCCACTCTGGTAAGTATAAACTGTTTGTGAACCACTTATTATTCCAACTTGTAAACCATGAAATCTATAATATCCACTTGCTGAAACAGAACCGAAATCATTAACTAAACTTGGATTAGAACCAGAATATCGTCTTGTTAAAGAACCAGTCATAGTAGTTCCACCAATATCTACAAATTTACCATCTTGATATGCTGAAGGTATAACTGCTGGTTGTGATGTTACAATTTTTGCTATTGTTAATCCATCTGATGTACCAAATGAACTATTAGATAAATCTAAAGAAGATTGGGTTGTAAATGTATTTGATGCAGTAGTTGGTGCTGAAATACTACCTGTATCACTAAATGATTGTGTTACTATTAACCTAGCTTTAAACTCTGTTGCTCCACCACTTGTTAATCCACCTAAACCAAATAATTCTGTATCTCCAGAAGAACTAACATTAGATGAACCACCAGAATTTGAATCAAAATCTATATAATGAGATGGCCCATTTTGATAATAAGTCGTTATTCCACTAAATGCTGTTCCACCCACCTTCCAAAGATCTTTAAAATTTAAATAATTTAGTGTTGCATTACTTAATGAACCAAAACTTTGTGGTAAATATCCATTTATACTATCTGTACCACCTAAACTATTTTCATTAGTATCTATACTTGCATATGTTTTTGTATTAGGTGCAGCATCTGCAACATCTAACGAATGACTTAATACACCAGCTACAAATCTAAGAATTTCAGATACATGCGTTGTATTATCAAAATTATTAAAATAAGAACCTTCTAAACTTGCTTGCCATGCATTAGAGGTTGGATACCCATTAGTAATATTATTTGCTGTTATAGTTGTAGAACTCGTGGGTGCACTTGTAGCAGTTATTGAACCAGAAACAATCAAACTTCCAGTAACTTGATGTAAGTTATCAGATTTTAATCTAAATTTTATATTAGAATCAGTTTCTCCATCTATTCTAAATATAATTGTACTGCCATCTCCATCATTGTTAATATCAGCAGACATTGTAAGATGAGTATTTTTAGTATTAAGATCACCAACAGGTATCCAACTAGTTCCATCAAAT
>CALBXV010000434.1 GCA_937890045.1 uncultured archaeon | reverse complement strand
TGGAGTGTACTAAAAAAGAGTTATGATAGATACTATTAGTTTAGATAAAATTTATGTAAGATTATTTGATGATAATGGAATTGTTAATCCTTATAAAATGGAGAATACACCACATTATAAACTTTTAACTGAAAATTCAAATGAATATGCAGAGTATTATGATAGGGTGCAAAGGTTGGGAAGAGCAAAGGCAGGATATATGTCAGATGTTGAGTATCAGAATTTTGCTTACAATTTTAAGTATTTGGAAGGTAATTATAGTACGGATTATATTAGAGTAAAACAAGAAGGAGATAGATATGAATCTTGGGATGGAGATCATAGATTAGTATGTTTAAAAGTTCAAGGAAAAACTGAAGCTCAAATAGAGGTAGTTCAAGGAGTTTTTAAACATAAAGGATTTTCTAATTTAATAGATGTTTTGGAAGTATTAAAGGGATTGGATAATTATGCAGTTATTAAAAGTGAAGATTGGTTTCCAGATTATTTTGATTATGATGATATGGATATTATTTGTGGAGATAGAAATAAATTAACAGATATAATATTAGATAGATTAGAATATTTAAAAGATGATGGTTATATGATTAAAACTACAAAAAAAGGTATTAGAAATCATGTTGATATAATCTCACCAAATAATCAGACTGGTGATAGACTGAATTTTAGGTTTGATATAATGGATGATTTTCCATATAGTATTAATCATCAGGGGGTAACAATTGATGTAGATAAAAAATACTTAAAGTTTGCATTGGATAGATTATGGGTACAATCAATTCCTAAACCAGTTGCATTTGATCCAGAGAATGTGGATGTTTTTGGTTTAAATATTGTGGATGATTTAGTTATAAGATTTTTAGAGTGGGCATGGCAACCACATAAATTAAGGCATATTAAAAGATTTAGAAGAGACTTTGATTTTCATAAACATGGAGAAGAGTTTATTAGTATAATTGATAAGTATACTAATTTAGATATGGATGAAAATTATATAGATATGTTGTTTACAGATTTAAAAAATAGAGGTATATAAATATGAGTAGTAAAGAGTTAGAAACTAATTATAATCCTTGGCCTTTAGGTCATTTGCCAGAAGAGTGGCAGAGATCAGAATTATCCGAGCTTCAAAAAAGAGGTTATACTTGGGATGACCCCAGGGAAATAATATGGATGTTTGAGAAAAAAATGGCAGATTATACTGGAGCACCTTATGCATTAGCAATTGATAATTGTACAGATGGGATTATGTTAGGTTTACAATGGTCATTAATTAATGGAAAAATTAAACAGGGTGATGTTTTAACATTTCCATCAAGATGTTATGTATCACCACCAATGGTTGCAAAAGTAAATGGATTTAAAATTAGATTTGAGGATATAAGTTGGAGTGGGGTTTATCGAATTAAACCTACTAATGTATGGGATAGTGCAGTTAGATTTCAAAGAGGTATGTATATAGAAGATTCTATACAAGTTATGTCTTTTCAGATTAAAAAACGACTTCCTATTGGTAAGGGTGGTATGATTTTAACAGATAGTAAAGAGATGTATGATTGGGCAAGAATGGCAAGTTTTGAAGGAAGGGATTTAAATAAAGATCAATGGGATGAACAATATGAAGTTATGGGATGGAATATGTATATGACATTGGATGATGCTGCTAGAGGATTATTAATATTAGAAGACCTTGAAAAGGAAAATTGGTATGAGGATTCACAAGATCATACATCTTATGCACCTTTAGATGATCAACCCATCTTTAAAGATGATTGGAGTTACGATAGTTATTTGAATAAGTTGAAAAATAGATAAAATGAAATCAATTGTTTTAAGTTGCGATAAATATCATCCTATAACAAATCATATGATAAAAACATATGATAATTTGTGGCCTTCCAATCCATTTGTGTGGAGAGTTCCATGGAATAATATTTATCCAGATTTTTTAAAAGAAAATTGGGGAGATAAAGTTGAATTAATAAAAACTCCCGTTGAATTTAAAAAAACAATAAAAGTGTTAACTGAAGATTTAGAAAATAATGAATGGATATTCTGGGCTTCAGATGATGTTTATCCAATAGAATTAAATTCTGATAAGGCTGGGATGGTTGCTGATTGGGTTATGAATGTAGAAGATGATTCTATTATGTCAATTTCTTTTACTAAATGGGAAAATGATTTTTATAACACTTATGAAGATGAAATAAAATATAAGGATTTACGATTTCTTAGACGAAGGTCAATAAAATATCAATGGCAACATCATTTTTGGAGAGTTGGTGTTTTAAAAATTATGTTTGAATGTCTTGATGAACCGAAAGTTGCTAAGGATATGGATCACATGCAGAAAGAGGAAAAATCTCAAAGATTTTTTAATTTAATAAATGAAGGAAAATGGTATATGTTAGATCATAATATTGGTATTTTTGGAGAAAGTACTGCAAGGGAAGTTAATATGTTATTAAATTGTGCAGATAGTTTTTTTGAGAATGATTTAGAAATACCTAAAGAATTTAGAATTTCAGATGTTGTTAGACTTAAACCAATGAGCTCAAGTTGGAAAGGATTTGGTTCTGAAACAAAACAAACAAAATATAAATTGAATTTAGAAAAAGAAATTTATAATAAAAAACATATAGGAGACAGTATATGAAGAAGAGAAAAGCAGTAGTTACAGGTATAACAGGACAGGATGGTAGTTATCTTGCAGAACATTTGCTTGAAAGGGGATATGAAGTTTATGGATTTATTCGCAGGAATTCAGTTGCTGAACATCAAGAAAGTAGAATTGATCATTTAATGAGAAATAATTCAATTCATACAGAGTATTGTGATTTATTGGATGTAAGTTCAATTGATAGAATGTTGAGAACTGTAAAGCCGGATGAAATTTATAATATTGCTGCACAAAGTCATGTACGAATTAGTTTTGATATTCCACAATTTACAGTTCAAACTAATGCGTTAGGATTATTAAATTTATTGGAATCAATGAGACAACATTGTCCGAAGGCTAAGGTTTATCAAGCTTCATCATCAGAGATGTTTGGTAGTTCAGTTGATGAAGATGGTTATCAAAGAGAATCTACACCTATGCATCCTACAAGTCCCTATGGATGTGCTAAAGTATTTGCATATAATTTGATGAGGAATTACAGACATGCTTATAAATTATGGACATGTAATGGGATATTATTTAATCATGAATCCCCAAGAAGAGGTTCTAATTTTGTAACTAATAAAGTTGTAAAAACAGCAGTTCAAATTAAAAAGGGTATAGTTGATAAATTAGAGTTAGGTAATATGGATTCATATAGAGATTGGGGTCATTCTAAAGATTATACTAAAGCTATGATTATGATAATGCAACATACAGAACCAGATGATTTTGTTGTTGCTACTGGAGAAACACGTTCAATTAGGGATTTATGTCATACTGTTTTTAGTAAGTTAGATATGGATTATCAAGATTATGTTGTTCAAAATGAAAAGTATATGAGGCCGCATGAGTTGAAATATTTAAAGGGAGATCCAACTAAAATTAGAGAAGTTCTTGGTTGGAAACCAGAATATGATTTTAATTCTTTGATGGATGAAATGATCGAACATTGGTTAAATATTTATAAATGAGCTTAACTGTAGTTCAAAATTTTATATGTGATGATACGGACAGATTAAAAATTATTACTGATAATCTTTCTAAACTTAATGAGGTTTTGAAGTGTCCATTTATTGTTAATTTTAATGATACTGAGAATTTAGAAGTTATATTAGAATCATATAGAAAACATATATCACAATTGGACTTTTATAATGAGTTAGAAAAGGATTGGGCATTAGTAACTTTATCTTTAGTTGAGCAAGTAAAGACTCCATTAGTGATGTATTTATGTGAAGACCAACAAGTTAACATGAATAGAGAAGAATGGTTGAATGTGGCAGATGAAGCATTTGTAAAATATGGTTGTGATTATTTTTTACTTACAAAGATTGGTAAATATAATAATAAAAGGTATACAAAGAAGATGATAAAAAGTAAGGGTGGGGAAAAATTTCCTATGATGCAGAAAGCTGAGTTTGGTCATTTGTATTGGGGTAAATTTGCACCACATAAAAGATTATCATTAGATGGAATTTATAGAACTGAGTTTTTTTTGGAAAGACTTAAAGAGTTTATACCAGAAAGTAAAAAGGATTGGAGTATGGAAAGAATTGGTGGTAAACCAGGTGCTAGTTATAATCATATTGGTAGTGGTGCTTCACATTTTGGGCCAAGAATACCATTTGCTGATATAAGACAACCGAATTTTTATGAAGGATATTATGATTTTGAAAATGGAATGGATAGATTCGAAGATTTAAGATGTTATATTCCTTCAAAAGAAATTTTTATAGAATACGATGATAAACTGCAAAAAGAAGTTTCGAACGAGAATACTATGGATAAAATTATGTCTGCGGAAGACAAAATAAGGGAAGGTAAAATTATGGAATCTTTAGAAGGTATCCCCTTACCTAAACATAAATGAATAAAGTATTATTAATAACAACGGTTTATAGGGTAGGGGAAAAAATATATCCTATTATTCCTGAATTAAGTAAATTTTGTAGTATAGATTTATTAAGAGTGAATGAGATGAGTTATGATATGAGGTGGTATGGGGATATTGACCCCCGAATGTTATTTGAAGCAAGGTATATTGACTTTATTGATGATGTTTATGATGCAGGATTTGAGTCATCAAGATTAAATCCTTCTAAAGAAATGATAGATTTTGATATTAAAGGGTATGATATTATTCTTTATGATGATGATAGAAATAGGCATGGAGTTCATCTTTTATATGAACAAACACAAAATACAGATTGTTCTATGATTGGAAATGTACATGGAAATTGGTGGTTTCCACCAAAGAGTCATATTACTCAATTTTATAAAAAGGCTTTTGATTATGCATTTGTATTTGGTCAGAAAGAAAAGGATGCAAGTGAAAATAATGATTATATTTTTACTGTAGGTATACCATCAAATGATGAATTAAAATATTATGAAAGAACTGATGATTTTATTCTTGTTATTGTTAATTTTTTAGGTAATAGAGATTGTCCTTTTGATGTTCAGTTTGATGAGAATTTTATGAAAGAAAGTGGTTTGCTTGAATTGCAAAAGGAATATGATAAAAGAGTTGTATTTAAATTGAAGAGTAGGGCTGATCAGCCATACCCAGATAAGGATTTTCAGTATTTGGCAAGTATAGTTCCAAAAGAATTAGATTATATTGTTATGATGGATTTTGAAGATAATAATCAACTTATTTGTGGAGCAAGTATTGTAATATCTGCACCATCTACATTTGCATTTAAATCTATTCAAAAAGGGATACCTACTATATTAATTGATGGTGCTGGGATAACAGGCAATTTTTATGATTACAGGGGGTTAGTACAATTAAATAAAAAAGATATTTTAAATAGTGTTGAGGAACAAATAGAAAATGGTAGGGATGAAGAATTTATTAATTATACTATTGAAGGTGGATTAGATTTTAATTGTACAGAAACATATATTAATAAACTTAGAAACTTTTTATAGGAGATACTATGAATATAGGAATAGTTGGATTGGGGGTGGTTGGTTCAGCAATTAAAGCTGGATTTGAAAGAATTGGTCATGATGTAAAGGAGCATGATGTTAAACTTTATACAAAAATAGAAGATGTTTTAGATACAGAAATATGTTATATTTGTGTACCTACAAATTCAAATGAAGATGGGGCATGTGATGTATCTATAGTTCATGAGGTTGTTAATGATTTAGATAGATTAAATTATAAAGGTATTGTTGCAATAAAAAGTACAGTTGAGCCTGGTACTACTGAGAAGTTTAGAAGCGAAACAAATCTTACTATGTGTTTTGTTCCAGAATTTTTAAGAGAACGATGTGCAGAAGAAGATTTTATAAATCATAATTCTTTGTTACTTGTAGGTACAGATAGTGAGGAAGTATATAAAAAAATAAAAGATAGTCATGGTAGTTTACCAGTTCATAGAATTAAATCAAGTATTATTGAATCAGAGTTAGTAAAATATTTTTCTAATACATACAAAGCAATGAGAGTTACATTTGCTAATACTTTTTATAAAATATGCAAAGAACTTGGTGCTAATTATGATGTTGTTAAGGATGCGTTTTTATTGCATGGTATTTTTGAAGGTCATTATTTAAATGTAAATAAAGATTTTGGTGGATTTGGTGGAGTTTGTTTACCGAAGGACACTAAAGCAATGAGTTATTTAGTTGAAAAATTGGGTTTGGATTTACAATTATTTAAAATGATAATTGAAGAAAATGATAAATTTATTGTAAAAGTTCCAAAAGGAATGAGAAAGGAAATATGAAAAAAGTATTAATTACAGGTGGTGCAGGATTTGTTGGGTTACATTTGGCTAAAAGTTTATTGGATAAAGATTATGAAATTACTTTAATAGATAATTTTTCCAGACCAAATGACGATGAAGATTTTAGAAAAGTTACTCAGCATGAAAATTGTAAATCTATTAAAGGTGATATTACATCTTTAAATACTTTTCAGTATTTACAAAAGGATTATTATGATTACATTTATCATTTGGCTGCATTTAATGGAACTGCTAATTTTTATAATCATCCAGTTGAAGTTTTAAAAACTGGAGTTATTGGTACTATAAATCTTCTTGATTGGATAGTAAGTCAAAGTAGGGGAAAAATACTTTATACAAGTAGTTGTGAAGCATATGCTGGTACAATGAAAGTTATGGGTAGAAAATTTCCAATTCCAACTCCAGAAGAAGTACCTTTATCAATTGATGATGTTAAAAATGTTAGGTGGAGTTATGGAGTTGGTAAATTAACAAGTGAGGTTGCATTTAATTGTTATAAGCATGGACGAGATTTTGATAGATTTACTATAGTGAGACCTCATAATTTTTTTGGACCGAGAATGGGATTTGAACATGTTGTTGCACAATTTATAGATAGAATAATAAAAGATGAATCTCCATTTAAAATTTATGGTGGTAAGGAAACACGTTCTTTTAATTATATAGGAAATGTTATTGATTCATTGATTATGATTATGGAATCTGAAGAAACTAATGGTGAAACTTATAATATAGGGAATGATAAAGAAGAAATGAAAATTATTGATTTGGCTAAAATGTTATTTAAGGTAGCAAATAAAAAACCAAACTTTGAAGTATTGCCAGCACCAGAAGGTAGTGTTAAAAGGAGATGTCCCAATATAGATAAACTTAGAGGTTTAGGATATGATATTATTTATTCAACTGAAGAGGGGTTGGAAAAAACATATAGATGGTATGTAGACAATTATGATTGGTATTCTATTAAAGGAAGAAGGGATCAAAAATGAAAGAAAAAATATTAGATATGGTATCAGAGTATTGTGATGAATACTTAAAAGAAAAACCATTTAATCCAGAAACAGATAGAGTTTCTGTTGGATATCCTTGTTATTCAGATGAGGAATTGAGAGGTGCTATTAGTACTTTGTTGGATTTAAGATTATCACAAGGTCCAAAGGTTAAAGAATTTGAAAGATTGTATTCAGAGTATATAGGTACTAGATTTGGAGTTGCTTGTAATTCTGGTTCATCTGCAAATTTACTTGCATTGTCTGTATTACTCAAATCTGGTAAAGTTAAGGCAGGTTCTGAAGTTATTTTACCAGCAACTACATTTGCTACAGTTGTGATGCCAATAGTTCAATTAGGATTAGTTCCGAGATTTGTTGATGTGGATAGGGATACTTATAATATTAATCTTGTTGAAATGGAAATGGCAATAAATAATAATACAGGATTAATAATGCCAGTTCCAACTTTGGCTTGTCCTATTGATATGAGAAGTGTTATGGATGTGGCAAATTATCATAATTTACCAGTTTTAGAAGATTGTTGTGAAGCACATGGTGCATCTTGGGATGGTAAAAAGATGGGTTCATTTGGAACTCTATCTACATTTAGTTTTTTTGTAGCACATAACATTACTACTGGTGAAGGTGGGATGGTTATGACAAATGATGAGGAGTTGTATAGTTTGTTACAATCAATGAGAGAATTTGGTAGGTTGAAAGAATATGATAAAAATAAATCGAGGTTTTATTATTCTAATGATGAGTTGCAAGATTTTGATGAAAGATATGCATTTGAAGTTGTTGGGTATAATCTTAGAATGACAGATATATATGCATCTTTAGGAATTCCACAAGTTAGAAAATTAGATGAGTTGAATAAACAACGAAATGAAATAGCTGATTATTATACCAAACATCTTAGTGATTATAAATTTCATTTACAGTTACCTTTTATTCCAGATAAAGGGGAACATGCATTTTATGGATATATCATAACAGTTAAACCTAATAATGGACTCAATAGAAAAACAATAGTTAATTATTTAGAAGATAATGGAATAGATACCAGAGCAATTATGGGTGGTAATTTAGCAAAACAACCTTGTATGAAAAATGAAAAGTTTGAAGTACAAGGTGATTTGAAAAACGCAAATTACATTACTGATAATAGTTTTTTTATAGGTTGTCATCCACATATTAATCAAGGTGCTCGAGAGCATGTAGTGAATGTATTCAAAAAGTTTTTTAGTGAATGGGAATTGGCAGGAATATAAAATGAATAAAATAGGTATATTATTTACAAGTAGAAATAACTATAATTTATTAGAAGCTTGGTTATCTAAAATAGATACTGAAGGATTTGATATTTTAAATATTGATGAGGATTCTTCAGATGAAAATAAAAATTTAGGTAAGAAGGTTTGTGAAAAACATGGTGCAGTTTATATGGACAGAGAAGAAAGAGGTCTTCAAAATAATATGTCTACTGCAGAAAAACATTTTGGTAAATTAGGTATAAATTGGGCAATTTGGTTTCAGCATGATTGTTTTCCTATAGACAAAGCTTTTTTTAGTACATTTAATGAATTAGTTTTAACTGGACAATTAGATGAGTTTGGTACAGTAGGATTTAATCAATATCATACTTTATCAAATCCCTCATTTAGAGATTGGGTTAAGAAAGGATATAGAGAACTACAAGATACTGCTAGAGCACCATTAGAACCTGGAGATAAGTACTACAGAAATAAAAGATTTAGACCAGACTCTCGTGTTGATTATTCTAAGGGATTTGATAAGCCATTTGCAGTAGAATCTGTATGTTGGTATTCGGTTGCATTGAATTTACCAGTATTTAAAGAGCATGTAATTCCAACAGGAGATTATCACTTTTTTCACGCATGGGATGATATTTGTTTTCAATTTTTATATAAAAATGTATATAATGTTACTGTTCCACATTTCAATATGTTACATGATCAATTGAGTAAAGAGGAATCGGATATGCCATTAAATTCACCTAGGTTATTTAGTGAGTCTAAGGGTGGTGGTGATTCTAAAGAAGGTAATTTTTATTATGGTAAATGGGGTCACTTAGAAGTTTGGAAAGAAAGATGGGGATTTGATTATGAGGATAGAAATACTTTTGAGCCTGTTAAAGAACAATATAAAGATACTTTGTTGTGGCATTTTTACCATCACGATCCTATATCAGGTCCTTTAAGGAGTTTTGATTTTGATTAGTAGAAAAACAGTAATGGGAATCACTTTAGCAAGAGGTGGTTCTAAACGAGTACCACAAAAAAATGTTATAGATGTAAATGGAAAACCA
>CALBXV010000433.1 GCA_937890045.1 uncultured archaeon | reverse complement strand
TTGAATTATTAGGAGTAGTAAAATAATGAATGAAAAACATTGGGGTGAAAAGAAACCATCTGTTAAAAAAGGTGCACAACCAAATAATACTAAACCAGAAAAACATATAGCAGTTCATGAAAACAAGATTTATTATTATGCTGGTGTGAATAGAGAAAGTGCAGCAGAATTAAATAAAAAGATAGGTGAGATAGAATCTAAAAGTTTGACACTTGGATATAATTTAGATATGGATCCACCGACCTTAAAAATACTTATAAATTCAGGTGGTGGTTCAATTACTGCAGGTATTTCATCAATGGATACAATACTGAGATGTAAAGTTCCAGTTCATACTTATGTAGATGGATTTTGTGCAAGTGCCGCTACATTTATGTCAGTAGTTGGAAGTTATAGATTTATGAGTAGACATTCTTATATGTTAATTCATCAATTATCAACAAACTTTTGGGGAAAGTATTCTGAGTTTGAAGATGAGAAACAGAATCTTGATTTAATGATGACTACTATTAAGAATGTGTATAAGGAATATACAAAAGTTCCAATGAGAAAAATAGATGAAATATTAAAACATGATTTATTGTGGGATGCTGAAAATTGTAAAAAATATGGTTTAATAGATGAGATTATTTAAGGAGTTATAAAATGACAACAAAACCCATGAAACCACTACCCAGAGCAGAAGTTCAAGTTGATTTAAAAAAGGCAGATACTATAAAGTGTGATGATTGTGGTAATTATCTCTTTATTACAGCGCATGTGATTAAAAGACTTTCACCAATTATATCACCTTCTGGCCAAGAAGCACTTATTCCTGTTCAAGTGTATAGTTGTGGAAATTGTGGTAAAGTTCCAAAGATGTTTTTGGAAGGTACAGGTTTAGATTTGGAAGATAAACCAAAAGAGGATTCAATATTCCGTGCCGATTTATGAGTATTATTGTTCAGTTTGTGGAAATGAAGAAGAAGTATTACAATCTTTAAAAGCTTCACCATTAATATGTCGTAAAGAATCTAAAGGTTATTTTTGTAATACTGAAATGAAGAAGAGAATTTCAAAATCAGCAGTAATATTTAAAGGTAAAGGGTTTTATGAAACAGATTACAAAAAGAAAAAGACAGAAACAAAAGAAGAAAGCCCCGTGGGAGTGGACAAAGGATCTACTGACGAGCCAGAAGGAGCGGCTTGAGGATTATTCAGATTATGAAATAAAGAGTTGGTCTAATTATATGACTAATCGGTTTTTATCTATGAAGAGTGATTGGATAGAAATAATTAATGAAATTCAAAAATATCCATTAAGTCCAAAAGAATTATATCGAGTTTATAGAGATATTTTACCAAGAAGAAATCAATTTTTAAAATATGTTAAAGGAAAGAAGAATATGAATCATGAACAATGGGTAATAGATCTTGTTGCAAAACACTTTGAAATAAGTAATGTTGAAGCAGTATCTGCTTTAGATATGTATTATTTATCAGAACAAGGTAAACAAGATATATTAACTATAATTGAAAGTTATGGTGTGGATCCAAAGGAAATTAAGAAACTTAATTTGCGATGAAAGTTACAGACTTCACAGTTGAAGAAGTCCCTCGTAGGTTTATTGATCCATTTATAAGAAAAAATCATTATTCACATAGTACAAATGGTATACAACAAAAAGAATGTTTTGGATTATATAGAGAAGGAAACTTTGGGTTGCCAGTTATGATAGGAGCTGCTATGTATGCAATTCCTTCGATGCCAAATACGGCAAAGAGATATAACCCAGATGATCCCTCAAGGTGTGTTGAGTTAAGAAGATTGTGTTGTGTAGATGATACACCAACAAATACAGAAAGTTATTTCATATCAAAAACATTTAAGTGGTTAAAACAAAATACTAATTATCAAGTTGTTGTTTCGTTTGCCGATCAACATTATGGACATAGTGGAGTGATTTATAAAGCAACAAATTTTGAATATTTGGGAACTACTGGTAAGTCTAGAATACTAATGGTGGATGGAAAAGAATACCATTCTCGATCTTTAAGTCAACCTGTTAAACCTTATAGTATTGAAATTAGAAGAAGATGGGAAGCTAAAGACCCAAATGTATTTTTTGTAGATAGAGAACCAAAACATAAATATGTATATTATTTAGATAAGAGATTAAGGAGAAAGCATGGAACAGACAAAACTAAAGTTACAGAATGAAAGTTTATTATATCAAAGAGGTAAATTTGAATTAGATTATGGAGTAGATGCTAAGAATAATATTATTTATCTATCAGATTCCTTAGATGTTAATACTGTATGGTTTGTGGTTACTAGAATCAATTTTTTAAAAAATGTTAATCCAGATAAACCAATAAATTTATTAATAACTTCTTATGGTGGTGATGTATATTCTATGTTGGGTATTATAGATTATATACAAAATTGTAAAGTTGAGGTAAATACACATTGTTATGGAGCAGCAATGTCAGCTGCTGCTATTATTTTAGCATGTGGTACAGGAAAGAGAAGGATTTCTAAAAATTCTACAGTTATGATTCACGAAGGTTCTATTTTTGAAGAAGGTAAGATTTCTGATATTCTCAAATCTTCGGATCATTTAAAAGAATTACATGAAACTATTAATAAAATATTATCAGAAGCATCTGCTAAATCCAGAGAGTATTGGGCTGAAAATACAAAAACAGATTTTTATTTAAATGCAAAACAATGTTTAGAGTTTGGATTAGTAGATGAAATTATTGAACCAGATTGGATCAGATGAATCGCATAAGTTATAGTCAATTTAATCAATGGGCAGTTTGTCCACATAAGTGGAAATTAAATTACATTGATAAGCATAGACAATTTACTGATAATATTCATACATTATTTGGTACATCAATGCATGAGGTATTGCAGAGATATCTTACTGTTATGTATACAGATTCTATTAAAACTGCAAATGAGATAGATTTAAATGAATTGTTAGCTCATAGAATGAAAAGTAATTTTTTGGGAATAGTTGAAAACAATGGTGGTGTAGAATTTTGTACAAAAGAAGATATGAATGAATTTTATGGACATGGTGTACATATGCTAGATTGGTTTAAGAAAAATAGAGGTATGTATTTTAGTAAACGGGGGTATGAACTTTTAGGAGTAGAGATTCCCTTAGATTTTAATATGTATAATAATATAAAATTTATTGGATATATAGATGTAGTTATAAAAGATACTGTTAGAAATAGAATTAAAATTATTGATATTAAAACTTCAACTATGGGTTGGAATAAATATATGAAAGCAGATAAGAATAAATCTAATCAATTACTTATGTATAAACAGTTTTATTCTAAACAATTTGATATACCATTAGATAGAATTGATATAGAATATTTTATATTAAAAAGAAAGCTTTATGAAAAGGTAGATTTTCCACAACGTAGAATACAAACTTTTGTTCCTGCTAATGGTACACCAAGTATTAATAAAGTTAATTTAAAATTGAAAGAGTTTATTCAAGAATGTTTTACAAAAAATGGAGAATATAATTTAAATCATATTTATAGAAAAGAACCATCTGATAAAAATTGCAGGTTTTGTGAATTCAAAAATAAACCAGATTTATGTGATAGGAAAAGATAGATGCAAGTTGAGGGAAGTAAATTAAGCGTAAGATTAAAATTAAGTGATTTTATAGGAAACTTTGAAGAAATAGTTGTTTCAAGAATTAATAAAATTTATACGGATTTACATCGCCCATTTGTTTTATATTTATGGTACGTTAACGAAGAAGTATCCCCAAAACAACTTAAATCATTTTTATTAGATTGGGAATCTTCTTTAAATTGGAAAACCATTATTAGAAGTGGCAATACAGTAAAAATAAATGAGGGAATTTGGTATAATATTACTCCAGAAGGAGAAGAATGTGAAGGACGTGTTAGATTTCAATACTCTTATCCACCCGAATGGGGGATATTAGGTGTAATGAAAGGACTGGATCATTTTTATGATTGTGCTAAATTTTGTACATCGCCCAAACCACCAAAAAGAAAACAAAAAAGGAATGATTATGAGGAAAGTGGCCATAGTGGGAAGTCGAAAATATACGAATAAACAACGAATAAAAGAGTTTATATATAAATTAAAAGAAGATTTAGAAGATGGGGTAGAAATAGTAAGTGGTGGACAATCACAAGGAGCAGATGGATTTGCAAAGAAATTTGCATTAGAATTTGATATGAAGTATTCAGAGTTTCCACCATCACATTATAATCATAATATGTATTGTGTTTTAGGAGCAAATAGTTATAATAAACCTTATTATATAAGTAATTACTTTAAGAGAAACCGACAAATAGCTGAATATAGTGATTTTGTAGTTGCTTTCATACCAAAGGGAATGGTATCAAAAGGTACTGAAAATACTATTAATCATGCTAAAAGGTTAAATAAAAGGATTGTAATTATTAATTAGTGTGATATATATATGTATATACACGGAGAGTTATATGAGTTTAACAAAATTAACTACAGTTAAAATTATAATAGAACTGTATAAAAGATTTAAAGAAATCTGTTTAAGGGATGAATTTACTTTGCAAAAACTGGTAAATCGTTCAATGGATTTGTATGTAAAAGATGAAGAATTTAAGTCTCAAATAGATGAACATAAGAATTTACAAGAAAGTGGGAGTCAATTTTAATGAATGGTTTACCAGCATTAAAGATACTTGATAAAATTTATGATCTTTTGGTTAAGATGGATGAACGATTAAAAGTTATAGAAGATCATATTAAAAAAGAGCGGGTATATAAGGATAGTGATACAAGGCAGTTATTAAACGATTAAATATTAGAGAGGTTATATGCTTAAAAACAGGAACAAAAAGAAAATTTTATTAATGTCTGATGATCTTCGCATGTCGTCAGGAGTTGGTACAATGTCAAGAGAAATAGTTATGGGTACGATTGATCATTACGATTGGGTCCAATTGGGTGGTGCTATTAAACATCCTGAAGATGGCAAGGTTGTTGATATGAAAGATGCTGTAAAACAAGAAACTGGGATAGAAGATGCACATTTAATGATTTATCCCATAAGTGGTTATGGAAATCAAGAAATAGTCAGAGAATTAATTCATAGAGAAAAACCAGATGCGATAATGATTTATACAGACCCCAGATTTTGGATATGGTTATTTCAAATGGAGCATGAAGTTAGACAAAATATTCCTATTTTTTATTATAATATTTGGGATGATTTGCCATATCCAATGTGGAATAGAGATTTCTATGATTCTGTAGATTTATTAATGAATATATCTAAACAAACATATAACCTTGTAAAAAATGTTAGAAGTTATTCACATGATTGGGGTGATATAACTTATGTACCTCATGGTGCAAATGAAGATTTATTTTATCCCGTAACCGAATTGCATTCAGAATGGAAAGAATTAAAATCATTTAAACGGGGATTATTAGATACAATTCCAAATCAAGATGAATTAGATTTCATTTTGTTTTTTAACAATAGAAATATTCGTAGAAAAATGCCAGGAGATGTTGTTCTGGCATTTAAAACATTTTGTGATATGTTACCAAAAGAAAAAGCTGATAAATGTGCTTTAGTAATGCATACTACTCCAGTTGATGACAATGGTACAGATTTACCTAGAGTTGTTGATGATATAGCTCCTGATTGTCATGTTATATTTTCAACACAAAAATTAGAAAGTAAACATTTAAATTTTCTTTATAATATGGCTGATGTTACAATTAATATTGCATCTAACGAAGGATGGGGATTAGGAACAACAGAATCTTTAATGACAGGGACTCCAATTATTTTGAATGTTACAGGTGGTATGCAAGATCAATGTGGATTTAAATATAAAGGAAAATATTTAACTTATAAAGATTATGAATGGGTACATACTCTTCATGATGATAGAAAATGGGCAAATAATAAAGATTTAACTTGGGGTAAGTGGGTAAAACCAGTTTGGCCTTCAAATAGATCAATGGTAGGTTCACCACCAACACCTTACATTTTTGATGATAGATGTAGATTTGATGATGTTGCTCAACTTATAAAAGACTGGTATGATGAAGGAAAAGAAAATAGAACTAAATATGGAGAAGTGGGAAGAACATATTGTTTTAGAGAAGAAAGTGGTATGACAGCAAATTTAATGTGTCAGAATTTTATAAAAGATATGGATAATACTTTTGATAATTGGGTTTCAAGAAAACCTTACGAAATGTTCAAGATATAGGAGAATTTATGAATAAACCAATGGTTGTAGTTACAGCACCAGTTGCAACAAGAAGTGGATATGGATCGCATGGAAGAGATATTTGTAGATCTTTAATATCAATGGATAAATATGATGTAAAAATTATTCCAGTACGGTGGGGGACAACACCTCAAAATGCTTTAAATGAACAAGATCCAAATGATAAAATGATAATAGATAGGTTGAAAACCGATGGACAATTTACTCGACAACCAGATGTACATATTCATGTAGTTATTCCTAATGAGTTTCAGAATTTTGCTAAATATAATATTGGAATTACAGCTGGTATAGAAACTACAGCGTGTCCACCAGACTGGATTGAGGGTATGAATAGAATGGATTTGAATATAGTTCCTTCTAAATTTACGAAACAAATATTAGAAGAAGTTAGTTTTGAAAAGAAGGAAAAAGAAACTGAAAAATCTATTGGTACGTTAAAATCAGAAAAACCCGTAGAAATTTTATTTGAAGGTGCAGATACTAAAATATATAAAAAGACAAAAGAATTTTCAGAAAGATTGGTTGGAGAATTTAAGAAAATTGATGAGTCTTTTTGTTTTTTATTTGTAGGACATTGGTTACAGGGTGGATTAACTCATGATAGAAAAGATACAGGAATGTTGGTAAAAACATTTTTAGAAACATTTAAAAATAAAAAGAAAAAGCCTGCTCTTGTTTTAAAAAGTAGTGGTGCTGGATTTTCTATTATTGATAGAAGAGAGATAGAAGAGAAAATTAAAGCAATTAAAAATGATGTAGAAGGGGATGATTTACCAAATGTATATTTGTTACATGGGGATTTAACAGATGATGAAATGAATGAACTTTACAATTATCCTAAAGTAAAGGCTCATGTTTCATTTACTCATGGTGAAGGATTTGGGAGACCATTATTGGAAGCATCATTAAGTGAAAAACCAATTCTTGTTTCTGGTTGGAGTGGGCATGTAGATTTTTTACAACCATCTTCGGCTATTCATTTGCCAGGTGGTATGACAAAAGTTCATAAGTCATCTTTTCCTAAAGGAATTTTTGTTGGTGATTCTCATTGGTTTAGTGTAAATTATCAAGCAGCATCTAGAGTTATTGAAGATGTTTATAACAATTATAAAAGATATACTTTAAATGCTAAGAAACTTGCAATGGTTAATAAGAGTACATTTTCACTAAAAGCTATGACAGATAAATTTGAAAAAATATTAAATCAATATTTGCCAGAGTTTGCTGCAGAAGTTCCGTTAAATTTACCTAAATTAAAAAAGAAAGATGCATCTATGCCAATTCAGGCATCCACATTACCTAAATTAAAAAAGAAATCTACTGATAGTAAATTAGAGGAAATAAAATTACCAAATTTAAAAAAGGTTAATTAATGGAAACTAAAACTCAGTGTCCTATTTGTTATACAAATAGTATGTGTTTTGATGAATATGTAGAAGAAAATAATTATCATAGTTATTTATGTTTTAGATGTGGTTTTACCAGCAATTCAAATTATGCTTTCGGTAAAGAAGAAATTAAATTAGCTCTCGAATCTTCACCTAAATTAGTTAAAGAGTTAGCATTTAGAGATTATAAAAAATATGTTGTATGGATTCCATCAGTAATTAATATGGGTGATAAAGGAATAATTTTTCCAGAAGGAACAAAGGAAGATTGGAGTTGGAGATATGCTAGAGTTGTAGAAATACCAGAAGATGAAAGAGATAAATATCAGGGACATAAACATAGGTTAGATGTTGAAAACGCTTCTATTTATAGTAAACACGAATTTATTGGGGCGTGTCGAGAAATGGGGATTGTAGAGGAGATATAAAATGGCTGAACAAAAACCAGGATTTTTAGATGATATTTTAACTGGTATAACAAAAGTTACAAGACCTGGAATTGATGAGGGAACAGAAAAATTATCAAAACAACAAAAAGAATCGGATAAATTAGACGAAGAAAAAACTGAAACTGAAAAGAAGCTGGAGAAAAAACCATCTACTCCAGAGGTTTTAAGAGAAGCTAGACAAATAGATTGGTTGGAAATTGAAAAGGGAGATCTTATAAGATTTATGTATGGATCAAGAGGTGGTTCTAAAAAACCTCGATTGTTGTTGGTTTTAGATCCATTATTTGTTAAAAAGACAAAACGGGGTGCAGTTAAAATGGTAGATGGTTTACAAATTTCAAGTGGAAAAATTCAAGACTTTGGTCCACAGCGAATAGCAGCATTGGCTAGAATGAGATTGGGTAATAATTATAGAACTTATGATTTTAATCAACTTAGAAGAGTTATTTGTACTCTTGTATATAAATTACCACCTGATTTATTTCATACTATAGAAAGATTTGTTGAGGGTAGATTTGGAAAAAGACAACCAAGGATACATCCTCGATGAAAATATCTTATGCTATTACAGTCTGCAATGAGGAGACAGAAATACAGCGATTGGTTACGTTTCTATTAAAACACAAACAACTGCAAGATGAAATAGTAATAACTTATGATGCCAACAACGGATCTACAGGAGTTGAAGAATATCTTCGTTCACACTCAGTCAATGGTGAGTTTAATTGGCATCCATATGAATTTGATGGTAATTTTTCTGATTTAAAAAATCATACAAAATCAATGTGTAGTGGAGATTATGTATTTCATTTAGATGCAGATGAAATCCCACATGAAATATTGATGGAACAATTACATACAATTTTAGAAATGAATGAAGTAGATTTAGTTTGGATACCAAGAGTAAATACAGTAGATGGTCTTACTGAAGAACATATTAAAAAGTGGGGTTGGAGAGTAACACAAAAGGGTTGGATAAATTATCCCGATTATCAAGCTCGAGTTTTTTTGAATAGTTCTAATATTAAATGGGTAAAACCCGTACATGAAATTATTGAAGGTTGTAAAACATATTCACATTTGCCACCACACGAGGAGTTGAGTTTATATCACCCTAAATCAATAGAAAGACAAGAAAAACAGAATAGGTTATATGATGGTATTTTGGAGAATCTTAGATAATAAATTATATCAAGTAGACAATAAAGATAAAATGGGGTTTTCAAATTCCGATTCTTTGTTTATACCAGATGAGTATTTGGAAAACCAAATTTTTACAGTTATGAGAACTGCTTTTGGAATTGGTGATTGGGGAGTTATATCTGCAATGCCAAGATTACTTAAAGAAAAATATCCTGATTGTAAAGTATATATACCATCGGTTAAATTATTAGAAAAGTTATTTGCAAATTATCAACATTACTGGGAAACTTGGAATAATCCGTTTAAAAATGTAAATGCTATATTTGATAATAATCCATATGTAGATGCATATAAAGATTATATTATAGGTGATGTTTTTCATGATCATTATAGAATTTATGATGAAAATAAAACAGATATTCCATTGGTAAAACAAATGCTGAAGTTCTGGCAATTTACTGAAGAAGAGATGCAAGATTGTCAACCAGAAATATATTGGTCAGATGAGGAAAAGAAATTGGGTGATAAAATAATATCTGAGTATGTTGATGATAAAGAATTTGGTTGTTTATTAGTATCAGATAGATTTGGAACTCAGAGTGGTAAATATGATGAAAAATCATATAAGAAAGATAAGGAAGTAATGGCAAAAGTTTTAAGGGATAATCCATTACCTTATTTTTATTGGACAGCTAATCCTATTGAAGAAACACCATTTAATTTTATAGATAAAGTTTTAGATATGAGAAATGTGGATATAAGAATTCAGTTGTATATTAAATCAATGGCAAAAGTAAATGTTAGTAATCAATGTGGAACTAATCAAGTAGTAACAAGATATTCAAAGTGTTATGAATCTCAAAGACAGTATCCTATTGCACATAATTTTGTAGAAGGTGGAATATATTTATGAAGATTTTAGTTTTTGGTGGAAATAGATTTTGTGGTAAACTTATTGTTAAACAATTACATTACGCTGGACATGAGGTAACGGTTTTAAATAGAAGTGGTAATCGTCATGTAGATTGTGAAGTTATTAGAGGTGATAGAAATGAGATTACTGATGAAATTAAATTTGAATATTATGATGCTATTATTGATATGTGTTTGTATAATGTAGAACAAGCAAAAAGGATACAGAATATGAAAACTAATCAATATATTTTTATGAGTAGTATTGCATCTAAATATGAACACTTTGGTGATTATGGAAAAGATAAAAATGAAGTAGAGGAGTTTTTGAAAAAAACAAATTTACCATTGGTTATTTTAAGACCTACTTATATGT
>CALBXV010000432.1 GCA_937890045.1 uncultured archaeon | reverse complement strand
CATTTTAGACTCCAAACGATGTTTTCATCTGTGTTCCTTAAAGTATTCTATTGCTGTTTGTACACCTAATACTATGAGAAATATCGCTATTACTAAGAATATTAGACTCCATGCTAATACCCATATATTAGCTATCCAGGTATATATCTGCATTATTTATTCCTCCAATTTGGATCGATCTTATCTCTAATATGGTCAGTAAATTCAGACATAAGATCAAACAAGAACTCAGCTGGAATAGATACCATTAATTTTCCACTGTCTTCCCTAAAGAATACTCCCCATTCATCTTTCTCAGGATATAGCCACTGGGCACAGCTTTTCCGACGTTTGCAGCCAAAGTAGATTGTGCTTATCTCAACATCTCCTTGTTCGTGCTGAGCACCACCTCGATCTCTATTCCAAGCACCTAAACCATATGTCTTGGCAATCTTAACTACTTGTCTCTGTAGCTCTGCTCCCCTCTGACGATTCCTTTTTCCTCTCTGCTGATTCGCTTTCTTCATATGTTTTTAACATTCCTTCTATGTCTGATACTAGTTTACTATAGCTGCTTATCCACAATCTATCCTCATTTGGATGGAGAGTGTAGTTTTTTATGAGATATCTCAAGGAAAACAACACTTTTGATATTTCTCTTATTGAAAACTTTATCGTCATACTTCCTTCTTTTTCTATCATGGCCTCCACTTACTCCATATAGAAAACCCTATAAATGTCTCCAATGGCCCTAAACCAATACCCAAGTGCATATGTTCACCACGTTTTGACGTGAAGCTACAGCTTAAAGAGAGAATCCAAAATAATATTAAGCTTATTCCATTTGTATTATTCTTTGATAACTTCTTTATCTTAATCATTGATCTCCCCATGTTTTCTTAATATCACTCTTACTCTTATAAAGCAGATTTACTACTCTCACTACCAATGAGGATACGGATTGACCCTTCTTTACTTTCTTTAATATAAGACCGACATAGAAATCTATTAGCCTTCTATGACTATGTATTTGTCTTGAACCTCTATTATTTGCTGTATCCACTATTGATCCTTTCTAACTCTTTAAAACTAAATGTATTATAGTTAAATTTAAGAGTCAATGCAAAACTGTGCTCATCTCTGGATGCAATAGACTTAATGAATCTCTTGTCACTTATGTCTTTGTCGCCTTCGATTCCTAGAATTTTATCAGCTTTCTGCTCTATTACCGAGTTACCTTTTGCACTATGTACGTCTAAGTAGTCTCTACTAGCACCCTTAGATATATGAGATATTGCTAGTATAATTGTGTTACTTCTATTGGCTATTTCTCTTAACCCTAGAATTACCTTTTCTGTTTTCTTGAATGGATCATATACTTTGTCAACATATATAGTATCTAAAGTATCTACGACTATTATATTTGGACGTAGCTCATCTACTAATTCTTTAATTGCTCCTATTTCTGGTGATACTGTAATTATATTAATATGACCTATGCTATTCTTTATTAGTTCGAAATTAGACTCATTATAATGTAAATCGTATATATCCTGCTTACTCTTGTCGAGTGCTATTTGCAGAAATCTACGATACATGAGGGAGTCCCCCATTTCTAGACTTAAATAGAGGATGCTCATATTCTTAAGTGCAATACATATATTTTGAAGCCATGCTGTCTTACCTACCTTTGTATCTCCAATAACAACGGCTAGCTCTCCTGGATAGAACCTATAAGGATTCTTTAAGCTTTTATATATATCCTGAAGATCGAAACTAGATGTATCTAGGTCTTGGTTCATGAACTCGATGAAGTTCTTATTAAGAACTTCAACATTCATTATTTCAAGCCCCCAATCTTTATTCTTATAGAATCTGCATAATGGATCACAATATTTATGAAGTATTACATCACTACATGAATAACCTGTGTGATTCCATTTATATACATCCTCTATTATACGGTCTATCTCTTCCTCACCTAAAGATGGAGACCATGAATTACCCAGTAATCTAGATGCTTCTTTAGCTAGTCCTAGTCTTTTCCATCCATTAATCAGCCTGAGCAATATAATATGTCTTTTTCCTACCTGGTCTTTTTCATTATATATCTTTTGTATACAGGTTACATTAGCCGTATAGTCATCAGATTTTGGTTCCTTTATTTCTTTAACTTCGGCTACTCTAACTATCTTTGAGTTCCATATTACTTCAGGAGATCCCAATGGCGGGTGACTATAGTCTTTCCTTATTGTTTTAGCTAGCTCAGCTATTTTTAAATAGTCCATATTAAACAGTTCCCGCAACTGTAGGGGTGTCTTATACAATCCACTCTTGCTATTATATGAGTAGCCTATTTTTATGATCCTTCCTTTATCGTATATATTATCAGGAATGTCACTAAAGTTTTCTGCTATAGTAGCTTTAACTATTTGTGGCAAATTCCTGCTCTCTTGAAACCCAAACAAATCTGGTATTTCAATATGGAAGCCTCTTCCAGAAAACCATACTCTTATGTCTTCTTCGGAGACTCCCATTTCTTTTAGCTCTTCTACAAATGCACAGGTGGCTTGATAAACTAGAGAGTCTCCCATAATCTCATTGCTGATATCAATATCAAAAATAATCTTATCAAGACTATATGTTCCTTTATAGTCTTTAATTGTACCACTATTTTTGAAATGATCTGGAGCTGATTCGTCTAATAAGAAAATGCTTCTATATATTTCTCTATTTGGTCTTATATATTTATAGAGATTTTTTAGTTCTTCTACATTTCCTCTATTGTTAACTGCTCCGACTGCAATTTCAACGTATTTAGTATCCATGTTGCTTCCTTACTTTTAGTAGGTTTTCTAGTAACACTATATACACCGATCTTTTCTAGATCAGATGATCCGTTTGATTTCATGGCTCTCCATGCTCTGCTATAGCTAGAAGGATTATGCTTAAGTCCCCAGTAACTATCTCCGTATCTAGGTAGATCATCCTCGAAATGATGAGAACTTATCTCATTGTTACCCACGTTTAACCGAGCATTCAAAAAGAACAGTATTATTTCTTTTATTGTAGACTTCTTATACTTCGACACTTTTGTCCCAAGGCCCTGACATTGGAGAGTCTCCATTTGTATCATTTATTGATTCAGGTTTATAGACATTCTTTACCCAACCTTCATCAATAGCTTTCTTAAATTTAGCTAAAAGTGCGTCTTCCTGGCCTACTTTTGCTACAGTGTGCCAATCTCTCCAGCCTATGGATCCATCTTTAGGCTTAATGTATTTAAAGCTAAGTCTTAGAAATTCTCTTCCTATTGCTTTCTCAAGACCATCTTGATCCTTCTTGAATACAAAGTCATCAATACCTTTTCCTAAGCCTATGGCCTGCATTAGTATCTTTACTCTTACAGATGATCCGTATGTTTTATTACCAGACATTTGATCTACTTTATGAAGACCACCTATATACATTGTTGGGTTAAAATCTCTTCCTATGTCTAGTGTTAATGATACACCAACATCATCAGCTTTTTCCTGCCAATGCTGTTTTGTATCATAGAATGCTTCGATATCCAGTATAGTTACTGGCTGTAATGAAACATTCTTTGTTGATTTGCTGCTATCCCCATAATCTAAAGCCATTATAATTATCTCCTATCAGCTATTAGTTTTTGAATTCTTTCTATTTCGTCAGCTGCTTCTATAGCAGTTATATCTTTCTTAAGCCACTCATATATATCTGCTTTTTCAGTCTTGTTGATATGTATGCTTTTAGATAGTCCTTCTATTACTATTAGTTGAGCTGGACTAATGCTATCATCTAATGGTTCTGCTGCTACTTTCTTTTCCTTGAACTCATCAGCCTCTTCCTCAGAATATATATAACCGTGTATGCCAGCTAGCTTTAGAATTACTCTGTCCTTAGCTCGTTTTTCTGCCATAGCATACGGATATTTATTTGAGGTATTTGTCGGATGGGATTCACCTATACTCCAAACTATCATATCTCTCTTATCCGTCGTGGCTGTATTTGATATATATCCTGTTACAAGAATAACAGCTGTTCCAGTGGAATAGTCACCTTCTATTATAGTTGGTTCCTGAAAGTGTATATTCATTATTCTTGCAATTTTTTCGATGTATTTATGGTACATTACCCAAGTACCATGACAATTCCATAATGCTTCTTTTGGGTCTATTTCATATTCCTCCAAAAGAGCCATTATCTCATTACTTATTGGTTTCATGGGGCTCATGTGGGCCTCCTAAGTTAGTTAAGCTATTGCAAACCTTTTAGTTGTTTCATCATGCAAATCTAAATGTTTTTGCATAATCTTATCTGGTGGAGTACTCTTTAATGAATCAGTGATACTATTATAGAGAGTCCACACATTCTTGCTATCTTGAAATGCTGCATATGATGGTTCTTTCCATTCTGATATTGCATGGTTTAGCTGTCTCGGCCTTAATAGACCATGGCCATATAGCAATCCCATGTATTCATATGCTTGATCATCAGTTATGTTGATATTTTTCATTCTATTTGCATCTTCTTGAATCTTTGGAAAGTTTGTCTGACTCTTATATATAGTAGTAATCATTGAGTCTTTAAGGTCTTCCCAAACATTGGTAGTATGCTTTCTCATTATGACAATTTCACCTGTTAATGCGAGATTATCACAAACAAATACTGTAGCACCCATTACCATACCAACACTCATGCTTTTATCATAGGAATTACGTATTGCTATATTTAATCCTAGATCTGCTGATCTATCCCTATCTTTATATTTAGAGTTATTTGTTAATCCGAGTGTTGGTACTTGATGTGGGTCTATATCATTTGATCTATATGTTAACATACCAAACATTCTGTTACCTTCTTTAGCTACAGCATATTTAGCATGATCAAACCTATAGTCCTTCAGCATGTCATTAGCAATCTTACCAGCCATCGTAACTAATTCATAGTGACCTACTGGCTGATAGGATTTAGTTGGTTTAGGTGGCTCATATGTTAATAACTCATCTATCTCGACTGCTTTTCCACCACAATGAATCATCATTCCCATTTTTAATTCTCCTTACGTGTTTTTGCGTTATGCATTCCTTCTTTAGTGTCCCAACCACAACTCATGCAAACGTATCCATCGCATACTTCTTCATATGCTAATACATCTTCCATTTTGTTGACTGGAATATATCTTATTTCAGGTGTTAGCTCTTCCTCACACTCAGGACATTCCAAGGCTCCATAATATAGGCGACCTATCATGGCTGCATTCTTAGAAGATTTCTAGCGTAAGTTACCTGGCTAGCTAATATCCTATCATTTTTTGTATATGATCTTTGTTCAATAGCTCTATAGGCGGGCTTTCTATTCTTACTAACGAACTCCTTTAGCTCCGTGCTATCCATTAATCTTATTTTATCATATGGTGAGCGAGTACTTAATTGAAATGACTCTTTTAGTAGTATTAAGTAATGTCCTATCATTGTGTGACCTCATTTTGTGATTATGAGCTGTATGCTTTCGAAGTGTTTCATCGCTGCTAACATTGTTTGTATTTCACGTGCAGTAACACTTGTTTTGACACTTAATTCTGCACCTTCAACCATTACTGCTACCTTGAACCTTTGTTTATTGCTTATTATTTCATAGCCACGCTTGCCTAAGATTGTTAATCCACCTAACACTTTTTCAAATGCGAGGGCTATCCATGTTATACTTCTGGCTGTTCGACCCGCTGTTAAAATACTCATATCTATCTCCTGTTGTTTATCGTGTATTTCTCCAGCATCTGGCGGATTGCTACAGCCACAAGATGCTTCTGGCCCAAAACCTTCAATCTCAATGTGTTTCATTGGCTGAAGGCATATTGGACAACATTTTGATGTAACCTTCCTTCTTGACGTATCAGTTATTGGTATCATGGTTGTCTTCCCTCATTGTATATGCTAAATACGATGGATTGACTGTTATTACTTTATTATCAGTTGACATGAATACACAAATACTCTTACCATTCATGCTTCTGAAGCCAATGAATCGTAGTCTCTTGAATGTTGTTCCGTCATTTATTCCTACTGAGCTATACATTTGATTTATTTTTAATAACTCATCATCATAGCTATCTACTTTACTTCCTAACATAGTATTTCTCCCATCTATTTGATTGTCCCAATGTGTACATTCAGCACAACATATTATTCTAGTCATGATATATCTCCTTTGTCATGGCACCAGAATGCCACTAAAGAGGGAGTCACTTATAGGCTAAATGATCGTGTACAACTCCATAATAATTCAATCGTCAGTCTTTTGACATTATTATCTTTTGTCATTTTTACCCAACTATCTACTTGCTTATCAACTTTGTGATCTAATGCGTTGATAGCTTCTTTGGTTATTTGTAACCCTGCTTCATTGAACTTCTTTTTCAGCTTAGTCTTTTGAATCATTTTTCTTCTCCTTTATTACATATTTAAAGTTTGGATTCAGTTCTTTTGCTGTTTTGAGCGCCTTTTTATCTGATGACTGTCTAAGGTTTTTGACAGTTATATATAAATGGCCTTGTGGTATATCTCCAAAGTGATACCAGTCTATTCCGAATTTACTTATTGTTATTGCTTTCATTTTATTCTCAAATCAGGTACAATATGAGTGTGGCATTCGTTACACCAGTGATCAACATCTGCAAGATAACCTTCTGATACCAACTCGGATATTTGAATATCACTGATAGAATTTAATTTTACCCATGCTCTTACCTCTATATCATTTGCATTACATGCAGGGCATTTAAATTCATGTTGTTGTTTATCTATTGTTTTACTCAATTTCCTGCTCTCTTTCATGTTGCCTTCTTCCTTCTGTAAAATCCGACATGAAACTCTTCTGGTCTTCTATTATCTGTCTTTGTTTAGCATTTCTAACCTCTACTTCCTGTATAGACAATTCAGCTTTATCTAAGGCATTTTTATAATATGACTCAACTTGCTCTATTTCTGCTCTTAGTTCTTCTATTACTGCCCATAGGCTATTATTTTTTGGCATTTATGTTCTCCCTATTATATTACTTTTACCAAAGTTCTTTTCTAACCATACTTGTCCAATGGCACTAACAAATTCTTTTCCCCATTCAGGACATATTGATTCCTTTGGTTTTTCTTTAGTTATCTCTTTTGCTTCTGCTACTGGCCCAATGTTTTCTGCTTTTACAATAGATCTAACTTCCTCTCTTGTTAGTATTGGCTGGCTAATCTCGTTTTTCTTAGATTTTCTTTTTGCTATCCAAAGTCCGAATACTAAACCAGAGAATATCATAGCTATATGTTCAAGCCACAATAATAGCGTTTTTGTTATGAAATAAGTTTTATCCATGATAATTCTTCCCGTCCTTTTGATTGTGGTATGACCATACTTAATAAGTATAGTATTTAAACTAAATAATACTAAGATAGTTCCTATTATTATTTTCATTCTTCATCCAAAAACGATAAATCGTCTACGTTTTCCACGTACATAGAGCCTCCAATAAGAGTCTCCTCATAAAACATCGAGTCTTCTTTGCACTTGCTACATTTACCCATATTTTCATATGTCTCAGTATAAGGCAATGCGTCACAACATTCACTTAAATACATTCTCATTTTTCTCCTTTATCTAATTTTTTATTTTTATTTGGTAGTTTGGTAATGATATTGTCGGACATATTAAATAAAATATAATGATGATTATCACACAGTTCAATACCAAATATGTCTACAGTAGGTTTGTTTTTACATTGACCAAAATCATTGTTGATTGAACATTTATCCATTGTGTCAGTCATAGTTTACTCTCCTTTTGCCAGTTTAATGGGGAGGTTATGAAATAATCAGATAATCTTTTTGGAAGTACTATTGTATCATTACATTCACCACAACACTTTCCTTTATCTCTTACTGGATATGGATTGTGCCCTTTATCCCAACCTGATATAGCATCAGGTTTTATTTCATTTTTACATATGCAACATTTCATTAATTCTATATTACCTCCATAGTGAATATCTATTATTAAGTTTAACAATTTCAGGATTAAATCCTTTTGCCTGAAGACGAATCTTTTCACTCTCAAGCCACTGTAAGTCACACTTTCGTAACCACTTTGTTACTTGGATATTTTTAGGTTTTTTAAGTAGTATCATGATTGTCTCCTTTTTTCCTTTTCATAAGAATTGTTTCTATCTCATGTATTAGTGCATCAGTATAACCTAGTGCATATTGGTCAAAATCAAAGTCGAGATAACATTCTCTTTCTTTCTTTAACTGCGCTAATTGTTCTTTGTATTCTTTAGTAGTGAAGATACACCATCCTTTTATTATTATTGTTAATGCCCAAGTTATATCTATTATATATATTAATTCTATTACTAATAAGAACCTGTTTAAGTATAAGGACAATACAAGGCCTAATAGTATTATAATAGGGTAATAGTAGTACACTTAATTAACTCTTTATATAATATATATACAATATAGGCCCATAAGCATTAAAAAGGAGGACAGGTGAGGGCTCCATCCACTTCTGATTGTCAGTTCTAAGCTGGATTTCCCTCACCTATTCCGTATAAGCTTACCTCACCCTTCTGAGTAAGAAGGCTAGTTGTCCCCAACGTCTTGCTAGGAACCTCAGGTTTGTCTGAGAAGCCATTCCAGATTGCAAGTCAGCCATATGAGCCATCTGCCTACATACTCGTCTGCGCTCTGCTAGTGACTTGTTCTCTATTTCTACCATAGCCTTTGCTAGAAAGATATCAGGATCATGTGTATCATCCATCTTATCCATCACGGCATCGTCGACCTTATTAGATACCTGTGCCCTCGCCCACTGTTCCTTGAGATCAATGGCTTCATCTTGAGTGATGTGACCAGAAACTAGGAGTTTGTTTATTTGTTCTGGGTTCATGTGAACCTCCTTGGTTGATTGTTAGTGTGTATAAGTATATAAAAATTATAAATATTAAAATGTAAATTAACGTAAATCTTATTTTCGATAATCCCCGTTAAGGGGATACCATATAGAAGAATAAGGCGTATCAAAATCATATAAACTTCTTGATTCACATGGGCAATTAGATTAAATTGTTATAGATTATATCATGAGTGCTGAAGAAATAAAAAGTTTATCAAATTTATCTCCAGAGTTGCAGGAGGAGTTTTTAAAGGAGCTAATTGAAAGTTCTAATAGGGGAGATAGGAGGGATATTAACATAGAGATAGACGGTGTTATTTATAATATTCCAATGGCAGTGTCACATTTAATAGACAGTTTAGTTTTACAGATTAGGGAGCTGCATGAGATTCGGAACGATAAAGGGAATTAGTCACTATATATTCGATAATAAAGATGATCTTAGCAATTACTTTGGTGGTAATCCGCCAGAGGTATTGAATGATTGGCGTAATGGTTCTGAGGGAAATTGGGTAAAGAGTGATGATGGATGTATAGTTCAGTTATTAAAAGTATCAAATATATTGCCGCATCCAGGAGACAGGAAGAATTATAAGTGGAGCAAAGGTTGGGTTAGGACGGTAGTAGGGACGTTTATTAATAGGAATGATACATACATGGATACTGATTTTGACAAGCATCCAGATAGGTACACATTTTCAGGTAAGAAGAAGACTTCTCAGCAGCGAATAGAAGAACGTAAAGAGCCTACTAAGCGTGAGCGGATATTTGCTACTAATATAGCTGTTGGTATGGGTCCAGTTAAGTCTTACATGGATGCTTTTGAGAGGGAGCAGAATCCTCAGAGTGCCCGAAAGAAAGCGGTATTATTATTAAAACAGGAGAGAGTAATGAAAGAAATTGAAAAGTCCGTATTAGATGTAGCTAAAGAGCTAGGTATTGACCACCATTATATTTTAGAGAAGCTGAAGTGCCTTGCTGATAATACGGAAGATATGAACATAGTGTTGCAGGCTACGAAAGAGTTGGGCAAAGCTGTTGGGACAATGGGTACTACAGTTCGGCAGAAGGAGATGGGAATAGTAGGTATGTTTAGTGGATTCACTCCTCAGGAGTTAGAAGGTGCTAAGCGTAGTGATAATTTAGAGATAGAGGGGAATATGGATGAAAAAGAATAAAAGTAGTGTAGTAGTAAGTAACGAGAGGCTTGAAGAAGTAGTCAGTTATTATGTATTGCATGGAGCTGAGAAGACTAGTGAGAATTTCGGGATTAAGCCATCTTCTTTAAATAGGTATATAAGGAAGGCAAAAAAGGATTTAAACGTAGCTGATATTGAGAGGAGTTCTTCATTACGTCGGATAGCTGAAGTTTACTCTGATAAAGAGATTGATGCAATTGCTAAGGGGGGTCGTGTATCTCCAGGTCAGCCTATCATCCCAGTTGTCAATTTAAAGGGTGAGAGGACGAGAATAGGTGTAATGGGTGACATACATTTTGGTAGTAAGTATTGTTTATATGATTTAGTTGATATTGCATTTAAGGAGTTTGAGTCAGAAAAGTGTGATATTGTATGTCAGGTAGGTGATTTAACTGAAGGTATGTCGAATAGAGCTGGTCATGTATACGAGCTTGATAGGATAGGTTACCATGAGCAGAAGAAGGTAGCTATTGAGTATATGAGCAGATGTCCTGCTCCTTTGTATGCTATTGATGGAAACCACGATAGATGGTTTGTAAAGGGTAATGGAGCTATAATAGTCCAAGATATATGTGATGCTATTGAGCATGCTGAGTTTTTAGGGCATGATGAGGGGACTATTGCGTTAGGTGACAGTGCTACTGTGAGGTTATGGCATGGTGAGGATGGTAATAGTTATGCTGTCAGTTACAGGATACAGAAGATAGTAGAAGCTTTAACTGGTGGTCAGAAGCCTAATGTTATGATGTTAGGGCATGTTCACAAGAGTATGTATTTGTATGATAGGCATATTCATTGTTATAGTGCAGGGTCGTTTCAGAGGCAGACTGCATGGATGCGAGGTAAGAGGTTATCATCGCATACAGGATTTTGGATAGTAGATATTTACGTTAACAAGAATGGAGTTGCTAAGACTACGGGTACATGGTATCCGTTTTATATGTAAATGGATAATATACCAGAAAAGGCAGAAACTTATCTTAAGTTAAGATATGATCCTGTAGAATGTCTAAATCTTGATGAAGCTATTAAAGAGATGAAATATATATCAAAAAAACTTGGGAACTTTGGATTAATAAACAGAACATCAACAGATGTGGATGCTATGAGGCGGATACTTGCAATTATAGATGGTATGATAATACCTGAAAAGATAATGATAGATGGCGAAGCATAAAAGAACAGTTTCAAAACATGACATGAGGAGGGGGATAGAAGAACTATATTCTATGATCTTGACTTTACAGAAAAGAATACTTAATATAGAGTACGTACTGTCTTCATATGTGGAGATGAAGAAAGATGAAAAGAAGCTTACAAAATTTTTAGAAAAGAAAGTAGATGTAAGAGATGCCGAACGGTAAAAAAACTGATGATATAGTATTTGATTTAATGACTACTGTTGTTGATGAAACCTCAGTTGATATTAACCAACTGCCTTCAGAAGATAAGCGCGAATACTCGATAAGAGAGGATCAAAAGCTTAAAGAGAAGAGAAAGAAAGATGAAAAAAGAACGAAAAGATTAAATAAGAACTGGGATGGATACGGCATTATTCCAGAAGTGTCAGATGAACTTTCAAAAGAAGGAATAAAGATTAGACCTACCCCTGCGTTGCTTGCAGGTATGTCACAGGGTAGACCATTTACACTTGGGAATACCATATATATATCTATGGCCGATATAAGAAGAGAGTATGCAAGAAGTGGGGGAGGCAAAAAAGGAAGGGAGTCGGCTAAGATGATGTTAACAGGAATAGTAAAGGATGAATTACCTCATGTAGCTCAATATCGAGAGGCTGGGGGTGTTCCTCAATTTTTAGCAAAGTATGCAAAAGAAGCTTTGTATTCTCAAGGCCCAAGTGTGTTGAAGAGGGGAGGCCCAGGGGATTGGATAAGAAAATTACAGAGGAATTTATATAGTCAAAAAGGGTCTTTAGAAGCTTTTCATTATATTGATTCTGATGAAAGAGACAGGTTGCTTGGGTCGATTGGAATAGATTTTCAGTCAGATGTGTGGTATCCAGGTGGCTAAGATAAAATGTCCAGAAGGGTGGACACAAGACCCTAAAAACAAGGATAAGTGTATTTGGGATAAGAAGGCGTCTATCAAGAAGGGAATGGAGAAATATAAAAAATTTAAGGATGCGGAGATAAAGAAAAGAAAGAAGCCTGCTACTGAAGAAGAATTGGCAAAAATGAAATCTGATTATAAAAAGCATGTTGACAAACTACCTGATAAGGGAAAGATAAAGAAGAAGAAGAAGAAATTCTGGAGTATCTATGATTAAGA
>CALBXV010000431.1 GCA_937890045.1 uncultured archaeon | reverse complement strand
GTATATATATATCAAATTAATACTTCAAATTACTTATTTTTTTCTGTAACTTTTCTAATAAAGTTAATTCTTCTTCATAAAATTGTAATGGATCTAAAAAATTTTGTATTCCGGGTAATGAATTTTCTGCTAGTTTCAGTGATTCTTCATTTTTCATTCTCACACCTTCTTTTGAACCTTTTAATTGCCAAATAACAGATACTTTATCATAAAAATTTGATCTACGACCAAAATCTTGTTTATTTATTTCAAATATTATATCATATTTATCAAGTTTATATTGTGCAAAGTATCGAGTGATAGTTTCTTTTTCTTTTAACTGTTTAGTTAAAACTATTTTATATGGTTTTAAATATGATTCTCTAAATAAAAAAGCTTTAGTCTTTCTATATTTACCAAAAAGAGTATTATTTTTCATCGGAAGAAGTTGTCGTCCTCTAAAATCTATAAAAACTTGATTTTTATCCTTGGTATATAAAATTCTATATAACTTATTTTCTCGAAACGGAAAATAATCCGTATAAGCAAATTCAAATTTTTTAGATCTAAAATATGAAGATTTTCTTTCTATATCGTTTATGCTTATTGGCATTTTATCCCCCAGTAGGTTGTATTATTACGTCTATCGTTGTTGCACCACTTTTCATTATTTTCTCTCTAATATGACTATATAAATCTTCAGTATTCAGTCCTGTAAAGTAATCTTGTAGTCCAGCAGTGTAAAACAGATTAGTAATGGCGTTATCAACTGCCTCTTCACCATAAGACTCCATTAAATTTTCTACTATTTGAAAACCAAGTCTAGTTCCATCTGCGGATCTTTCTACATTAATCCCAAATGATGCATCCTCTCCACCAAACCTGACACCATGGTGTTGAACATATGCCGTTAGTGAATCTGGAATCTCATCTATTCCTTCTAACTGAGCCGAGGTCAACCCCTCAGGAGATATTGTAATATCCGTAGTTACGGGTCCAGGCATCGGAGGTGGATCATCCCAAGGTACAAATTCATCTAAAGTAAATTCCTCCAAATCCATTTCATCTAATGCCAACTCATCCCAAATATCTTCATCCCCACTCGAAAGTGGAACATCAGGTCTATCGGGTTCAGGAAGGGCTGGTTTTTCTTTTTTAGGTGGTGGTGGTGGTGATTTTGTTGGTTTTGTTTGTTGCTTAAATTTATGTTCCTCTTCAATATCACTACCATCCGATTTCTTTAATCCTGCTTTTTCTTCATCGATTTGATCCCCTACAGAAACTCTTATTTGTCCTTTAATCGTAGTAGACCAATCAGTTGAATCTATTTTTTGACTTACTCCTACAACTTGAAAACATGCCATTTTCCTATATCTAGATGGTACATAAGAACTTTGAAATGAATTTCCTGGAAATATTCCACCAATTCCATCTATATCAAGTTCCAGTTCAACTGGAATAATTGGATCTGATTGTCCAACCACTCCATCTTCTCCTCTTAAATTTCCTATCATTATTTTTTTTGCTAAAGTGGTCATCTTTATTACAAGAACTCCGTTGCTATTTGCACCAAACCAATAAAGTGATGCATTTTTGTCACCCCATCCAGATGATATTATCTCTTGACCCTTCCACGTTTTTCCACCTGCGTAATTCAGTGGAAAATAATCCTCCCAGACGGCTCTCATATTTCTTACTTGATCAATATCAAAGACTACCGTTTTTTCACCTTTTTTAGTTTTCTCTTTAACAACAGTTTTATATTTTCTCTGTGCTTCTTCTTTTTGTTCTGCAAAAACTTGGTTTAATATACTCGGATATATTAGAGTTCCCATATCTAGACTTGGATCAATAATTAAATTACCTTCTTTATTTCTTGCATTCATAACTAAATTCTCATTTGGATCAGCTATAGCATTTCCAAAACTAGCATTTCTTTCATATGGAACACTTAAATCTCCTGTAATTAAATTCTTTAAATTCTTATTTTTAAGTTCTGACAAATTCTCTGATTCACCTTCCTCTGGTGCCGGACTTAATAATTTTCCCCACGCTATTGCAGCAAGTTCATCTGAACCACTGTCTGCTTCATCTTTAATAGTATTTTTTTTATTAGAAGCATACATAGCGGCGAGTTGCATTCTCTGTGGAAGTTTTGCAGATAAATTTTGTGATTTTACCATAGAACTCTTTTCCCATATCGGGAATGTAAAAAGTCCATCAAATTTATTCACCTTTTCAGATTCAGTTCCACTTGGATTCCCCCTTTTACTTGGATGTTCAAGTTGATATTTTACACTACTGGCCGTATACCCGGCGTCCCTGACCACAATTGTATTTTGGTCATCTGAATAGTCTATTTTAAAATTAAATATTGAACCATATTCAGATGAAAATCCATTCCAAACATTTTCTATAATCCCTTGTAAATTAGTAGCGTCTTCGCATCTTTCTTGTAAATACTCTGCATTAAAATAAACATTTCTTAAAAATCCTTCATTGTCTTCACATACTCCAACCCCATCCTCATCAGTCCTGCCTTGATTTTTTTCTGTTTCTTCCGAGGGATTAAAATAAACAATATTTTTTGCTGAAAAATATTCCGGATTTTCTCTCTCTTTCTTCCCCTCAGGGTATGCATACAATTCTTGCCAACTTTCACCATCTACATATGTTCTTAATAATCTTGATTGCATCTTTTTTTCTAATATACCACTCAATGCATCACCGGGTTTCATTAACAAAAACTTACTAGTATCTGTAGTTATCATATGTTTATCATTTCTAATTTTAATTGATTCTTTTCCCAACTCTGTTCCGTCAGCCTTATATTTAGTCTCAATACTTCTAACTGACGAAATTAAATTATTATTATTTCCTATTGATGAGAAAAATCTACTTAAAACATTATCCTCAAACCATCCCCATGTACAATATAGTTTTGGTGGACCAAGCAAATCTGAGCTCCCATATTGGAGTAGCCATAGTACATGACCACTTTTTATTACTCGTTCTGATCCATTGGGGCCCAATATTCTTGCCAATTGGTGTGTAAAATCTTTAATATATGCAGAAAATGTAAAATATGGTGATAAATTAGCAAAATCCCCAAATGGGGCCGTCACATACCCTTCCATCCCCATATTTTTCCAGTATTTTTCTTCCACTGAGCCCCCTGCTACTATCGTCTGGGCGGCTTGGGACAAGTGTTTTTTCATAAGTTCCTTTTGTTCATTAGAATATGCTGAGCTTACTAATTCTCCTTTTATATTGAAATCAATCTTCCCCTTTTCATTTATCCACAATGGTAATCCTGCCATCTGTCCAAGGTGATCTGTTTTTAATGTTTGTTGAAGTGCTGAAACCCCAAGTGAAATTAAAGTTGTACTACAATCAAAACCACCATCATCTCTAACAGACCAAGTAAAATCTTGAACTTTACCCAACAGCCCATCGTAATGTCCCTTTCCTTCCTCTAAAATATATTTTGGTATTTTCGCTGAAAGATTATCAATTCCCCATGATTTTGGATCAGAGTCCTTAATAAACTCCAGTTTTCCATCATCCTTTTTTTTAAAAATGGGGTACGGTACTACCTTCTGTAATTCTCCAATACCACTCCATCCCCAATCAAGAAAAACTGTTTTACCGTGATGGAGAAAATGGGGCATTAACCTATCCAATTCTTGCCACGTCCAACAAGTCCAATTTATCTCTGCTGTTCTTGTTGCTCCTAACTTCATTCCACCACCTTTATATTCTATACTAACATCTTTTATTCCTGGTAATGGTCTGAATGGTTGTACTCCGTCAACATTATACTTACCATAAGTTATATCTTCTGTTGTATGTGCTGGTTCTAAAAGGTCTCTATAATTTTCTGTCTCAGCCAGGCCTGGACCTTGTGCAGTCTGAGGTCTGGTTTTCCATTCAGAAAATTTATCCGCTACATCTGTATAATCTTTCGATCCCCATATATTACTTACAATGTTTCCTCTACTATCTGCTTCTCCACCCATTAAAATTACTGGATCTCTATATTTTGGTGGACTAAGAGATACCATTCTTAACCAAGTAGACCGTGTATTCATATAATTTGATTCTGGGCCATCTCCATCTGGAGAAATGGTTTCTCCTATTGAGTATATTGGATCTCTATCTAGCATACTCATTTTTTTAAAAAGAGTTTCTTGTATTTTTTTATTAATTGGAGTAAATGTGATCATAACTAATATGACATACTTTCTAATTTAGCTATAATTGGATTAATATCAGTCGGTATTCTAATTTGTTTATCAACTTCTAATCCAATATGTGCTGCATCTAAACCATTTGCCTTTGCTATTATCCACCACAAAGAAGTATCTCCATAATGTTTATTAGCTAAATTATCTAATCTATCACCAAATTTTGGATATATAAAAATATCACTATCTCTAATTGGGATAGAGGGATACATAGTTGGTTTAAAGGCCCGATTTCCTTTTTTATTCTTCTTTATTTTTGTATAATTGTATCTACTTGGCATCAGATTCTACTTTTTAGTCCTGTGATAACTCTTTAAATAGTGGTATCATACTCATATTATTATTATCTCGACTTGGCCAGTTATTAAAACTTATACCGTCTGAAGTTCCCGTTTCTTTATCAGGTAACCATCCCAACTCATAATGTTTACCTGTAGTTGCTTGTACATGCTTACCAATATAAGTGAATTCACATCCACAAGTAATATGTTTTGGAAACTGTAACCCCTCATCTATTTCCCAAGTAGAAACATCATCAACATCCATACTTAAACCGCTTAAAAATCCTGGAGTATTATTAAACATATCTCCAAGAGTTAAGTTTATAAATGGTGCCACCATTCTATTATTATGATATGTTGGATAGCACAACCCAATAAGATAATTTAATTTTTCAAGTAATACTGGAAATTCTTGTTTTGTTTTTGGATAAATCTCAAATGAAAAACTCACCGACCTCTCTGTTCCTGAGTAAACCCAAACTTGGTCAGGACGACCTATATATCTTGTTCCTGTCCATTCGGGAGAAATACTATCTGAAATACCACTTAAAATTGCTCTAAATCTAATATATTTTCTATTAACTATATCATAAAATTTAAATTTGATAAAGTCTTTTACCCCATCAATAGTTGGTTCAGTACCATCTGCATTTGACCCATACGGTGTCATATTGATTTTATCTGTTAATTCATTTCTATAGTTTCCTAATACACCCGTTTTAATAAGCCCAAGTCCTGCACCAGGTTTATCATCATCATCTGCCTTTGCATCCCATGTTTCATCACTAAATAATTTCGTATCCCCGGCTCCCAATATATAGGATCTACCTTGTTGTCCTATTCCGTCACTTATTGCAATTCCTTCTCTTCGTGGTTTAACTATATTGAGAAGAGTTTGGGC
>CALBXV010000430.1 GCA_937890045.1 uncultured archaeon | reverse complement strand
AACCTGAGAAAGAGGCTGGTTTTTTTGATGGTTTCTTCTCTAGTAAATCCAAGGCCAGTACATCCCTAGAGCCAACAATGGTTAAGTCAGCTAGGGAAAATCTATTCGGCTTTGATGGTATTCGTACCATGAAGCAATTTAAGGCAGATGAGCAAGTTGAGGTGCGGAGGGTTGCTAAGATTGCTATTGAAAGAGGTCGTAGAACAGGCAGCTATAAATTTTCTTATTCAGACTACGATAAGGAGGGTGGCAAGAACTTATCTTACCAGATGGGTGCAAGTGATATTCGGTGGACTGACCCTGCGTATAACGCCAAGATGACTATTGGTGAGGGGCGTGTTATTAGGCATAAAGGTAAATTGTATGTTGCAGATGAGGTGAATTTCGCAGATCAGAGATTTTTAAAGAGTAGTGATAAATATACAGGTGGAAAGCCATTAGATCAAAGGAGCGTTAAAGAGAGACTGAAGTTCATTCTTGAAGAAATACAAGATAAGGGTTTTTCTATCTATGGCCTTGGTCACCGTCTAAACGAGGCATTTGGTGCAGGTATGGGTAAGGGGGCATCATTACGGGCAGAGCTAGGCACAGCCAAAGACTTTGGTTTGTCGGCTAAAGAGTTTAAGAAGATCCCCACTTTAAAGGCATACGAGAAAGATAAGCTGGCTAAAGGCGAAATCAATAAAAAGAATTTAGGTAAAGTAGTAGAGTCGGAGGAATGGGAGGCTGTCTAAATGACACCAGAAGAAATCGAACGACAAAGACTATATAACAAGTACATGGCTGAGATTCCCATGTTCAAGGATGCTAATTTGGCAGAGAAATTTGGTCAAACGCTTAATGCGGAGCATCTACAGATGAGGGGGCAGTACGATAAGGCTATCGGAGAAGCTGCTTACTTATCGTGGAATAATCACGACTACCCTCAAATGCGCACCCCGGAAAGCCTTCAAGTTAAGAAGCCCACTCCGCAGGAGGCGAAAGAACGAGGTTTGCTGGGCAGTTTCCTAGACGGTGCATCTGATGCTGCCGTTGGATTATATGCTGGTGTTGGTTACGGTATAGATGAATTAGCGGTATCAGCTTCTAAAGCCCTGAATTTATTTGGCACCCCAGAATATGAAGCAAGAGCAATCTCTAAATATATGGACAGCTTAGAGCGACGTGGTGTGGCAGGAAAAACAGCACGTAGTATCGGTCAATTTATGATTGGCTGGCTGCCGTGGACTAGGGGTATTGGACTACTCTCCAAGGGATTACAGGCAACTGGCCTTACGAGGAAGGCAGGACAAGCTCTATCTAAAAGTAAGATCACCTCTAATATGATGGCTTCTACTATGGCAGGGGGTACAGCCTTCTCTCCGCACCATGAAAATCTTGGTAACGATCTAGTGAATATGGACAACGCTTTAGGTGGGGCTATAGGAGAGTTTTGGGCTACTGACCCAAATGACCCAGAGGGATTGAATCGCTTACGTAATGCGTTACAGGAAGGTTTCTTCTCCGGTTTTGCTGATCTTGCAATCTTGCCAGCAGCTAAAGCCATAGCTGGAAAGATACCAAGCATGACAGAGAAATTGGCTACGCTATTAGAGGTGCAGCGTGGAAAGACGGCAGTTGAGGCAGGGAAGCGGTGGAAAACGGGGAGGCGAGGTAAGAAAATATTAGACATAAGTGATGATGGTGTGCATTCGGTGGTAGATGATCCGAATCATATCTTAGCGAGAGAGCGAGAAAAGGTCTTAAAATTTATTGTTCCTAAAGAAGTATTAAATTTACAGGTTACTAGGGGTGGCCCAAAAGCTACGCTAGAAGCGTTAGAATCTAATCCTGATTTAGCTAAGAAATTTATAGAGGCTACTGACTTTGAAGAAAAGGTATGGCTGGCTGAGGATATAGCCGAGCAGGTTAATAAAAATCTTAAATCGGCAGAACGTACAACCCATGAGAATGTTCGCTCTGGAGGGTCTTTAACCGTTGTTGGCCCCCGCACCGCTGAGATAGGTAAAAGAGAAGGTGCGATGTATATAGACGCTGGGTTAGACATAGATACAATTCGATTCCTTCCTAAGAATCTAGGATTGAATGATGCTCAGGTTCATGCGTTCGGATTGTTGGCTCGGTCTTCTCATTATGAGAATTTAGCAGCAATGAAGTTTCTTAAATCCCTAAAGTCAGGCGATCCTCGTTACCAAGAGGCTATACGCAATTTTGTTCGTACTACGATTAACAAGGTTGATGCCTTTTCATTTCTTAAAGAGGCGGGGACTACAACAAGTCGTAGTATGCACGCCTTTAAAGCTGTAAAAAAAGACCTTCTCAATAAGACAATCAGCCAAGACTTGTTCCCCAAGTCAGAATGGGTTCACGCTCTCAGGACAGGGCAATATGGGTCTACTGATATAGACCGTATGGCTTCTATGTTACTTCAATCATACGAGCAACGTGGCGCACAGGCTATGGGCAACGCTATGGTTGAGGGTATGGGGGAGGGTAGTAACTGGAATAAGTTTATAGAGGCATGGATCAATCAGGGGCTTTTAAGCAACCCTGCAACACACGCCCTGAATGTAGCTACAGGGGTAGGCAATCTTGTCTCCCATGTAGGCTCCCAGTTTACGGCTGCTGCGATCTCAAAGATACCCTTCATGGCAAGCAAAGCCTCAGACAAGGTATTATTTAGGGAAGCGTTTGGCTCTATGTATGGCTTGATACAGGGCTTGTCACGATCCTTTAGACTTTCGCTTAGAGCCGGGATAACAAACGAGCAGTTGATTACCAAGGGAGCTAAGATTGAGAATTATTCAGCGAAGCATTGGGCTGCAAAACATTTTGGAGAGGGCATTGGTGGGGCCGAGGGTACTGCTATAGGTCTAGGATTAGACTTCATGGGTACTCTTAACCGATTACCGGGGAGATTCTTGCTACTTGAAGATGAGTTTGTTAAGTCCATTTCCTATGAAATGCAACTGCATAGCAAGGCATGGAAATATGCTTTCAAGAACTCAAGGGGCTGGACACCAAGCAACCAGCTTTATAAAGATATTATAGACAACCCCAAGATGTTTCAGGATCGTCTAGGGGGATTCCATGAGCAAGGCAAAGACTTTGCCAACCTGATGACATTCCAGCAGAATACGGGTGATATTGTTTCAAGGATTACGGGTATCACCCAGATGCACCCATCCATTAAGCTAATGGTACCCTTTGTAAAGGTTCTAACAAACATCCCCAAGTTGATGGTACGCCATTCTCCTATGGGTTTTATCGGCAACCAAAGTTTTAAAAATGGTGGCTCTGAGAGAATGCTGGAAATGGGACGTATGGCCTACGGCAGTATGTTAATGTTCTGGGGGGCGCATATGTATAATCAGGGCACGATGACCGGAACGGGATCACGGAAATACTGGGAACGTAAAAATCGTGAGGAAATAGGTATCGATCAAGAGATATCAGTTAAGATTCGGCCCTTCGCTGTAGGCAATAGCGATGAATACTGGATGGATATTTCACGATTTGCCCCCTACTCTAATCTCTTGGCTATGGGCGCTGATGTCGCATCTATTATGGACGCACACCCAGATGACCCAGAGATGTGGACTGATCTGGTTTGGCAGGGAGCAAGCTCAGTTCAGAAGCATCTAATCAGCGGTACTTGGGCACCTAATTTTCATAAGTTACTTGGAGTTGTAGCAGATGATCGCATGGAAGGTAGAGATTGGGCGAGGGCCGTTAAGTCTATTGTGGGTACGATGCAGCCCTCGATATTACGGGCCTACGAAAAGGTTAAAGACCCTGAAGCCCCAGAGCTTAAAACTTATAAGATGACTGCGGGGAGTAGTACAGAGGCTATGCCAATGGATTGGAGTGGAGTAGTCGCCAAGTTATTAGCTGTATCGCCTAGTCATTCTGATTTGGTGCCCAAGAGAAGAAATATCATAGGTAGTACAGTCAAGCATGATAAGGGGCCAGATACAGGATTACCGGGATTCCTCACCAATCCTATGATTTCATTCCTTTCATTCAAAAAGGTTGAGACAGATGATACCCTACGCCACATTTTCGGTGCAGGGGAGGACAAAGAAGTTGATATGAAAGGTAATATAGTTAAGCGTGGGCAATTACAGCTAGACTTATCTCCCCCTTCTGATATAGTAAACGTCGGAGTAGGGGGACATTCGGTACGAATGAATCCTTACGAGTACGATGAGTTTACGAAGCTCATTCCTTCTATTAAAAATAATCGTGGGCGCACTCTACTAGAGGAATGGCGTAGGGCAAGGAAATCAGAGTTTTATATAAAAGCCCCTGCCAGCGCTGATGGGCGAATGAATGACCGACGAGAAATAATGACCAATATATATAACTCCTTTAAGACGTTAGCCCGGAACCAAGTTGTCCATAAATATGATCTTTTCGGGCGTGCCATGAAAGCCCGTGATCTCTATTCAGCTAAATTAGAGGGTAACAAATGACCATATCAACCACTACCTCTAGGGTAAGCTATACAGCTAATGGTAGCACAGATGTATTCGCCTATACCTTTAAGATATTCTCAGACTCAGAAATCAAGGTCTATGTTGATAACGTATTGAAAACGTTGACGACACACTACACAGTAAGCGGGGCGGGGGAAAGCTCTGGAGGGAATGTAACTTTTACCACAGGTAATACCCCGGCTAATCTTGAAGTTGTTGCCCTAGCCCGTAACATCGCCCGTACTCAGGCAACGGATTATGTAGAGAACGACAGCTTTCCCGCAGAGACACATGAGGCAGCCCTAGATAAGCTGACCATGCTGGTACAAGATGTTGATAACACGGTTACTGGAGACATCTTCAGGTTCTCAGAGAGCGTTACGGACGCAGGAACGGTCACTATTACCAAGACCGCAGCCCAGAGAGCCAGTAAGCTACTGGCCTTTGACACCTCTGGAGACCTACAGGCAACTCAAGAGATTGGTGTATATCAGGGTAACTGGGCAGCCTCTACCGCCTATGCCATACGTGATCTCATCAAGGACACATCCAATAACAATATTTATATTTGCAATACAGCCCACACGTCATCTGGCTCACAGCCGATTTCAAGCAACACAGACGTTGCTAAATGGACTTTAATTGTCGATGCTGCCTCTTCTACTACCTCGGCTACTTCCGCTGCATCCTCGGCTACTTCCGCTGCATCCTCGGCAACTTCTGCTGCGAGTTCGGCAACCTCTTCGGCCTCAGATGCAACCGATACAGCAGCAGATTTAGTTTTAACAAACGCAGATGTTGTAACAACCA
>CALBXV010000429.1 GCA_937890045.1 uncultured archaeon | reverse complement strand
TTATACTGCTCCGGGCGGTGGTGTTGTAACCGAAATAGGTGCTATTGCGGTTGTCGGGGCATCTTTCGACGGAACATATAATATTGGTTTATCTCAAACAAATTCTATAAATGAGGCTTTTAAGAATTATCTTACTCAACTTGAAGGAACTGCAAATATAGATACGCAAACTACTGTTCAATTATCTAAAGCACAACGTATTGAAAATATAACTAACATATTTGTTAATAACAATATTTCTATACACGAACCAAATCAAAAACCTTCTACTAATCTTGTATTCTTTGAAGGTGAAATAGAATATACTAATAATAAACATTATAATCAAACTGAAACGTTTATTACGGAATTTATAAACAATAATGGAGATTCTAATCGAATAATTTTATGGACAGAAAATGATGAATTTTATCTTGGTTTTATATCTAACGTTGATGGAGTTGTTGAGATCCATTATATACATATAATATTAGATTAATTATATGATTTAATATAATTTTTAGATGTTCTTATGAAATCAACAACTTTTGATTCCAAATTAATCTCATTAATCGTGCTAATGGGCACCATCCTTATTCTTGGCTTTATCATTCTTCTAATTTCTAGATTTCAAAGAGGAATAATTGGTATAGTATTAGTAATTCTAGCTATATTATTTTTTGTATATTGGATTAAAGAATTTAGAAAAACTATATCTAAAAGTCTTAATCTGCCTATACAACCTATTAAAAAAGAATTTATTTTTGATTTAATTGAAGATAAAGATATTACAACTATTATAGCTGATGTTCCAGGACCAAAAACTCAAATTAAAGTTGATATTAAAAACACTTCTCTCCATATATTTGGAGGAATGAATTTTAAAAAAGAGATTGATATTGGGGATAATAAAGAAATAATTAATATAAAATATATTAATGGTACTTTAACTGTTAAACTTAAAACGTTAAAACTTTAATTTTATTACTATATTTTTTTATGAATTTGATTGGATTACCGCGCCATCAACTGTTAGACTTCCATATCTTCCTACATTTAGTCTTATTTCGCCTTGCCAACTATTAACATAGCCATTTCCTACAATAACTTTTGATCCAATTTTTATCGAATCAATATGGTCATTCCACAGTGATAATTTTATTGAGCCTGAATCATCTTGTAATGTAGATTCTTGAACACGAGCTTCGCCTCCTGCTTTAAGATTTACACTTCTCTCTTCACCGATATCAATGATACTACCTTCTGCATCTACTCTTCGTAATCCATCCTTTAGTTCAATAATTTTCATTAATGAATAAATAACTAATCCAATATATATATTTTAAGGTTATAGCTGAGAAATATGAATTTATTTTATGAATTTATGTTATTGAGTATCTTTACCCCATTTATTATTACATTCATAATAACTAAATTTTTAATTAAAATCTTACCAAAACTTAACTTAGTAACTATTGATTATCATAAAATACACAAACCTAAAATTCCATTTCTTGGTGGAATAGGCATCAGTTTTAGTATAATTTGCTCTGAAATTATTCTATATTTTATATTTCTTGATGTTAAAATTCTAATAATATTAATTATAACTATTATAACTAGTATAATAGGAATTATAGATGATTTTAAAACATTTAATGCATATAGTAAACCGATATTATTAATTTTCGCAACTATACCGATCCTTTTCTTTACAAATACGTATGATTACAATTTAAACATCATTTTCGGCGACATTCAAATTTCAATTATATACCCAATTCTAATTCTCATTGCTATTTCTGTTACAGCTAACACAATTAATACTATTGATGTTTTAAATGGAGTGTTTAGTGGATTTACTTTACTATCCTTTATTCCTATTTTGCTATTTTTAACTCTTACATCTAATTTTTATATGATTATTATTGTTATGCCCATTGTAACTTCATTATTAGCATTCTTTATTTTCCATCGTTATCCATCAAAAATATTTCCAGGTGATACTGGTACATTAACAATTGGAGCGTTATATGGAACTATTGCAATTTTAACTGATTTTGAACTTCTCGCATTAATTGCTATTTTTCCAGCTATATTAAACTCATTTTTATTTATTGCTAGTAATAAAGGATTAAAAGAATTTCATCAAATTAAACATCGACCAGTAACTATGTTACCTGATGGTCAATTATCTGCATCTAAAAATCCAAATTCTCCAATTACATTAGTGAGATTGTTATTACTAAATGGTCCCGCTAGTGAAAAAAAACTTTTTAATATTATTATGTTAATTGAAATATTTGCTATTTCTCTTTCAATTATAACAATGTTGGTGATCTAAATGTTACGTGAATCATGGTTTGTTTTATTTATTATATTCATTTCGTGGTTAATTTTATTCTTAATTTCCTATTTTATATTTAATATTCTTGTATTATTACCTCAATATACTATTTATTTTGGTTTAATTTTAACAGATGTATTTCAATTTAGTTTTATTATATTAATTTTGATCATTTATCTCATTAGTTTATTTAAATTAATTCGGAGATATTTAAAATATAAATTAAAATATTAACTATTAATTTTGAATGGATTACTGTGATATAAAATATTTTCTGATAATTTATTTTTCCATTTATTCAAAAACTTTATTTCCAGTTTTTCATTTCTTAGCTTATCTGGTAACATGATTGGAATTTCTTCTATAATTGGATAATATCTTTTACATTTATTACAGTATAATATACCCTCAATTATATCATCTAGTTTATCTTCCAATTCAATCAATTTTAATGGATATGTTTTGTCAATTGGACACACTAATATTTTTAATAATTTTCTTTGCATATGATTTTATACCTCTAAAAACATAGGAGTGCCTGTTTTACTAGATATTGTAGCAGCTTCTGCTATACGAGTTGTTTTTACCCCGTCTTCTATTGTAACTTTGGGTTTAGTATTATTTTTAAGTGAACTAATGAAATGTTTTATCTCATTCAATAATGGTTCTTCTCCTTCTATTGAAATTTGATTATTATTTATATTAATAGTTTGTTTTATATAATCCACATCAATTGTTGAATTATTATTTAATAACTCTAATTTCCTCATTTTATTTTTAGATATCCAACTTGAAGTAATTAACGCAATTCCTTTATTTTTAAATTCCATTTGTATAAATGACAAGTTATCTTTTTCACTTTGCACTTTTCTTGTTTGAGCAAATATCATTTTCGGTTCTGATTTAAACAACCATCTCGCCAAATCTATATCATGTACTGCAGTATCCATTATTATTCCAACATCGATTAACTTCTCATCTATTTTATTTAATCTATTAAAATTTATTAATATTGGATTTTGTTCATTATCTCTATCTAATATAGCTTTTAATTCAATTAGTACTGGATTAAATCTTTCTATATATCCTATCATTACTTTTACATTATTTATTTTTGATAATTCTATAAGTTTCTTCGCTTCTATATAATTATCAGTTATTGGTTTTTCAATAAAAATTGGTAATTTATTTGTTATAATATTACTAGCTATTTTATAATGTGTTTTAACAGGAGTAGCTACCACTATTCCGTCTAGTTTCTCATTATGTATTAATTCATTTACAGATGTGTAACCATTAATTTTATATTTTTTACTATAATATTCTAAAGTTACATTATTAACATCACATATTCCAGATAAAACTTTTAATTCATTTAATACTCTAACATGATTTTTTCCCCAACCACCTAAACCAATTAATCCGATATTAACCAAAGTTATTCTACAACTTCTAACATATAATTAGCTTTCAATGATATTATATCAGATTCAAATTTCTTCTTCATCTCAGATGAATATAGTTTAAAATCTTCTTTTGAACAAAATATCAATAAATTGTTTTTATTAGGAATTATATTACTTAGTATTGGTAAACGAAATAATGTTACATCGCCAATATAATCCTTTAATTTATTTATAATATGTTCTTTGATATTTTGTTTACTTCCTCTCATTTCATATTTATCTATAGTCCATATTAAAGTAATTTTTGTATTACTAGCTCTAAGTTTTTTATCTTTAAAAATTGTTCTTACGTTTTCAATTAATCTTTTAATAAAATTATCAATAGTTTTGTTAATACCATTAGTCAAATTCAGTAATGGGTCTCCTTGATCTAAACTCTTACTCAATTCTTTAAAATCAAAATAATTTTCAACAAATTCATCTAGATAACAAATTTCAGATTCTAATTGATCACTTAAATTTAAATTATATGAAAATTGAGTATTACGTCTCCAAAATTCAATATTAGTACTATATTTAACATATTTATTTAGTATCCTACTACAAAAATATAATTCAGCTGCTTCAATAGACATAGATTTCAAAATTTTAATTCCTGAGTAATTAAGTATTGATTTTAAACCCATTGGAATATTATTTTGATTAATTCCTATAACACAATTTTCTGTACTTCTCGGCTCTAAAGGTAAATAAATATAATTAAAATCCTTCCCCTCATATAATCCACTGGTTCTTTCAATAATTTTTATTAATTCAGTATTTTGTCCTAACCCAATTGATAAACTAAAAATTAGACATTTTCCCTTATCAAGATTTTGTGTGATTATTTTTAGTGTATTTGAAATCTGAATGTTATATGCTACATCAGAATTCTTAATTTTGGGTGTAAAAAAAATAAAATTTGATTTAGTAATAAATTTGTTTAGGTCCGTATCTGTTTTTAGTTTTACATTATAAAATTTATCTATTGTATCAATTTGATTAATTATATCCTTATTTAATTCTATTCCAGACATTAATTTTTCATCAATTAGAAATGTGGTGATATTATTAGAAATTAAATTTCGTGCAATTTGATAACCTTCAGTACTTAATCCAATAATCGTAACAATCATTTTGTCCAAATATATTTTCTATATCTAATATAAATTACTAATAATTAAAGAATTACTATAATCTTTAAAAGAATTAAATTTATGTTATTGATATATAAAATAACAGATTAAAATGAAGATATGGATTGATATATTAACCCCAAAACAAGCTATGTTTTTTAAACCTTTAATTGAAAAACTAGATAAAAATCACGATTTATTTCTTTCATCACGTGATTTTCATGAAACAATTGAAACTATTAACTTATTAAAAATAAACGCAAATATTTTTGGGCAATACGGTCAAACTTCTCTTGAAAATAAATTAATAAATAGTTCAAATCGTTTAAAGTTACTAATTCCGAATATTATAAATTTTAAACCAGATATTACTCTTTCATTTTCTTCACCTGATTGTGCTCGTATATCTTTTGGTCTTAATATCCCTCATATATGTGTTAGTGATTCACCTCATGCGTTTCATACATCTAAACTTACAATTCCACTTTCTGATTTACTGCTTACTCCATGGATAATACCTTATAATGCTTGGATTAAACATGGTATTAATAAAAATAAAATAATTAAATATCAAGCTCTTGATCCAATAGTTTGGATAAAAAATCCCCCATCTATTACTAAATCTAAATTTTTTAATTTAAATCGAAAAAACTCTACAATTTTAATACGTTTACCTGAAACTGCCGCTTCATATTTACAACAATATAATTCTAAAAACTTGAACCAAGTTATTGAAAGAATTATTGATTTAAATTATAATGTTATCTTATTATGTCGCTATGAATCACAATTTACTTATTATAAAAATAAATTTAAGAATAAAATTATAATTCCACAAAAATTTCTTTTATCTAAAGATCTTTTTTCTGTTACAGATTTATTTATTGGATTAGGAGGTACTATGACTACAGAAGCCGTTTTATTAGGTATTCCTACTATTTCTTCGTATCCTGGAAACGCTACCTATGTAGAAAATTATTTAATTAAGAAAAACTTAATTTCTAGATTACATGATCCAACTAAAATTTTATCAAAAATAAATACAATTTTTGATAATAAATTGTATAAAGATAAATTTCAACTTCAAGTTAAAAATTTTGTTAATCAAATGGAAGATCCAGTTGATAAGATTATCTATAATTTGGAAAACTTTTATAATACTTCAAAAAAAACGAAGCATTGATATTTAATTATTAATTAAATATCTGTAATAGCCCGGTGGTGTAGCGGTCAAGCAAAAGTCTTAACTTCTTGAATATCGGCCTTTGGAGCCGGTGACGATAGTTCAAATCTATCCCGGGCTACATTTTAATAATCTGTTATTTTCTTTTGTTGTAGTTGGTCTTTTAATAAAGTACTGTTACCAATCCATTTTTGTATTGGTATTGTTAATTTTTTTGATGCAAAATTTAATGCTTCTTGTAACGTATCAAATATTTCTGGTTTATTTTTAAACATCATCCGTACACTTTCTCTTACATTCCATACTCCTACTGGCATAAAATATCCTGAATGGATTTCTCTTAGAATAGTTACTGTAGCTTGTTTTCTCTCTTTGTTTAATTTTTCTGTAACCGCTAATCTACTAGAATAATAACAACCACCTACATTAGCATATTTTTTTTTACCATGATATGTTTCAAAATCTCCCATTATGTAAGGTTCTGAACCATGTTGATTCCATATAGTTTTTGGAAACCAAGCTTCAATCCATTCAAATTTCCAAAACTCTGGACTTAATATAGCTAAATATATATTATCCAAATAATTTAGTGTAAAAACCGTAAATTTATCGACAGTTGAATGATCTTTAATCTTTTTAATAAGAAATAATGATATCATATCATCCACAGCAGTTATACTCCACCTTGTAGGAACTAATTTTCTAAAAATCCCTAACCCTAATGAACCAGTGCTTAAAGATTTTTGAATTTTACTTATTCGAACATCATTTTGATATAATGAAGTTACTGCATCAGTTGCTCTCAAATCTCTATCATAATATGCTTTTTCTATTCTTTGGTCAAGTGACGGATTTGCAGTTATCAAATTTTTTAATGTTGCTGAAGGTCCTAAAGGCTGTGAATCTTCACTTAAAATTAAAGTTTGTTCTGGTTTTTTGGTTAATTGCAATTCAGAATCAACTGAATTTTCAGCCATTGATATTTCTTGTAATTGCTCTAACACCTTATTAGGTTTTTGAATATTATTTACATTAGTTCGAATATTACCTCGTACTAATGAATATCTGAAATTTATTATTTCCATAATTGATTTTCCAAACCATAATTCCGGAGTATCTAATATTTCCGTATTTTTACTTTCTGGTGAAACCATCGGAGCTATTGATACATTTGGATATCCAAAGTGACCAATAAAAACTCCTGGTGGACTTGATCCTTGAATAATTTCTGATTCTATTTCACTTCTATTTTTATCCCAAGATTGATAATTTACTAATATTGGACAAACATTTTTACCACAAAGTAATTTTGTTGCTTTACATGATAAACACATTTCAGCTGACGGTTTTTCTATTATCTTAATTGAATCTTTCTCTTCTTTGTTATTTTTGAAAATTTTTATAACTAACTCTGAATTAACATACATAAGAATTTCTATTATTATTATATTTGTCGTATATTGTTAATAAAATTAATTATACAAAACTTATTAATTTTCTTTTTCAATATTTATTTTATGTTAATTTCTGACATTCAAAAATTTTATGCAATAAATGGATATGTAATTATTCCTAAAGTTTTTGATTCTAAAGAATTATTAAATCTTCAACATACTATGGATACTGTAACTCAAAAAGCTGAGTTATCAAATACATCAAATAAATCTTTTACATTTGAACAAATTAAGTCCAAAAAAATTGTTAAAAGAATTTATGATCCAATATCTTTGCATAAGACTTTTTTTGATACTGTTAAACATGTGAATATTATAAATATAATTTCAAATTTAATAGGAAAAAATATAGAACTTCATCATAGTAAAGCCCATTTAAAACATGCATATCATGGTAGTGAAATTCATTGGCATCAAGATTTCCCCTTCCTTCCTCATACTAATTTTGATTTACTCACTGTTATGATTGCAATTGATGAAACAACTGAAAGAAATGGTTGTTTACAAGTCATACCTGGAAGTCATAAGTGGTCACTTATTAATCACAAAGTCGATAATACTGGATTTAGAAAAATTAGTCAAGAAACATTATTAGCTAAAAATAATGCTAAAATTGTTAATGTAAAAGTACCAGCTGGGGGAATAAGTATACATCATTGTTTGACTTATCATAGTTCTCTTCCAAATAAATCTGATAAATCTCGAAGAAGTTTAATCCATTTGTATAGAGCCGGAGACGCTTTACAATTAGCAGGCCGTACTAATCACAATTATTATGGAATGTTAGTTAACGGTCAAAAATTAAATAAAGTTAGATTGGTTGATACAGAATTTGAATTAAATCGAGAAAGCACCGATTCACGTGATTATAAAAATAATTAATCTATTTTAATTATAACTATATTAAATATACGCCGGGAGTAGGATTTGAACCTACGTGACCTATCGGCCATCAGCTTACTTGTTTTATATTTCGAGGCTGACGCATTACCACTCTGCCACCCCGGCAGTTCTTATAATTGTTTTCTATTTAATTTATTATCTTTTATATAATTAAATAGTTTAATTATTCTATATAATTTGCAAACTCCCATTAATTTTAGTCATCGATCTACAATGATGTGCAAAAACGGGTTAGTTGCATCTGAACATCCTTTAGCATCTATGGCTGGAATTAAAATCTTAGAAAGTGGAGGAAATGCTATTGATGCTTCTATAGCAGTTAATTCTGTTCTTAATGTGGTAGAACCATCTCACTGTGGGATTGGAGGAGATATTTTTTATCTTATTTATTTTGATGATAAAATTTATTGTTTAAACGGTAGTGGCAAATCATCATGTAATGCCTCAATAGATTTATATAAAAATTATGAATTATCACAAATTCCAGAAACCGGTCCATTATCCGCCATAACTGTACCTGGTTGTGTTAAAGGTTGGAAAACTGTACTTGATAAATTTGGTACAAAAACACCTGATATTTTATTAGAATCTGCAATAAATTATGCTAAATATGGATTTCCTATTAGTCATAAGTTGCATGATTTAATTTTTAGATACAAAACTATTTTTCAAAAAAATACTTTATGGAAAAATATTTTTATTAATAATTTATCCCCTTATCCTGGTAGTTTATTATTTCAAAAAGATTTAGCAAATACTTTTCAAATTTTAATTGATAAAGGTTTTGATGATTTTTATAATGGTGATATTGCTAAACAAATTTCTAGATATTTAGAAAAAAATTCTGGTGTAATAAATTCTACAGATCTTGAAAAACATGTTTCACAATGGCAGGAACCAATAAAAACAAATTATAAAGAATATCAAATTTATGAAACAGCTCCTAACAGTCAAGGACTTACTGCTTTAATATCGTTAAATATTTTAGAAAATTTTGATATCTCTTCACTTCAATATCTCTCTTCTGAACATTTACATTTACTTATTGAATCAAATAAGCTGGCTTATACGATTAGAGATTCTTGTATAGCTGATCCAGAGTTTATTAATATTCCAATTTCTAAAATAGTTTCTAAACGTTTTGCAAATAAATTAAAACAAAATATTAATTTAAATTCCGCATATTCTTCTCCTATCAACCATCTCAGTAGTAATATAAAAAAACCTGGAGATACAACATATTTTGCTATTGTTGATAAAAATCGTAATTGCGTTTCTTGTGTTCAAAGTCTCTATTCATCATTTGGTTCTGGAACTATTGTTGAAAACACTGGAATTTTACTTCATAATAGAGGATCATATTTTACTTTGTTACCTAAGCATCATAATAGTTTACAACCTAACAAACGTACTTTTCATACATTAACTGCGTCATTAACTTTTTCTGATGGACAACCTTTTCTAATATTTGGTTCTATGGGAGGTGACGTTCAACCTCAAATACATTTACAAATTTTCTCTTCAATATTCGATTTTAATATGGACATTCAAAACGCAATTGAAGCTCCTCGTTGGTCAATGCCAAAATCAATTTATAGTAATGATCATTCATTATTATTTGAAAACCGTTTTCCAACACATACTATTAATAAATTAAAAGATATTGGACATAATATTACATTCACCGCTCCTTATTATAGTCCATCTGGTCATGCTCATGGAATAATAATTAAAAATAACATTTTGATGGGAGGCGCCGACCCTAGAGGCGATGGAATTGCTTTCGGATATTAAAAGTATATATTATTAAACTTCTATACTAATTATTGCGGGTAGAACCTCTAACTGATCCGCTATATAAATCCCAAATTAGGAGGGTGTAAAAAATAAAAAGTAAAAATCTCGCATTATCCACAGTATTAGCTGCTCTATATATAGTACTTGTCGTATTATTAACGGGGATTAGTTTTCTTCAGTTTCAAATTCGAATTGCAGATGCTTTATTACCCTTATCTATAATTTTTGGATGGCCTGCTATTATTGGATTGACTATTGGTACATTTTTATCTAATACAACTGGTGGTCTTGGACCTGTTGATATGATTGGAGGAGCGTTAGCTAATTTTGTGGCTACTTTTCTAATGTGGAAAATGAGAAAAATAAAATTATTTAATTCTATTGATTTATCTAATATTTTAATTATATTATGCGGAAATTTAATTATAACAATAATTGTAGGAAGTTATTTGTCTTTCTTACTTTTCATTCCTTTAGAAGTGACTATAATTGGAGTCTTTTTCGGATCTTTGATTTCTATGAATATAATCGGTTATATACTTTTTAAAACTCTTCATTCACGTCTTAATCTAAAATGATTAAATAATTTAATATTTATAATAAATATGAAACTTTAGAAAATTAGTGAGTATAATTTGACAGTGATTAATTCATATAAACATGATATTGATAATATTTCTTCAGACCTTAGTCAATTAATTGATGGTGATATATTATCTAAAGAATGGGAAAGGAGTATCTATTCAACAGATGCGAGTCCATATGAAATTATACCATTATGTGTTGTACTTCCTAAATCAAATGAAGACGTTATTAAAACAGTAAAATATGCTTCAGAAAATCGAATTCCAATAATTGCTCGTGGAGGCGGTAGTGGACTTGCAGGGCAAGCAATTGGCGCTGGAATAATTATTGATTTTTCCAAATATATGAATGAAATTAAAGAAATAAATACTGAAAATAATTATGTTATTGTTCAACCCGGTATTTTTAAATCAGTTTTAGATCAAAAACTTAAGAAAAAAAATAAATTTTTACCTCCAGACCCATCTAGTTCTGATATGTGTACTGCTGGTGGAATGATAGCAAATAATAGTTGTGGAGCACATACTGTAAAATATGGTAGCACAATTGATTTTGTTGAATCTTTATTAATTGTATTGCATAATGGAGATGTAATACGTACTAAATCATTTGATGTAAAAAGTAATGATTGGAATAAATTATTAGAAACCAAAAATCTTGAAAGTGAATTATATAGTAAAATAGTTAATTTAGTAGATAATAACCATGATTTAATTATTAAAAAAACACCTAAAGTAACAAAAAACTCATCTGGTTATAGATTAGAACAAGTTTTAAAAAATAATATTTTTGACGTTTCTAAATTATTTGTTTCCTCTGAAGGAACTTTAGGGATAGTATTAGAAATTAAATTTCGTATAGTCGACATTCCTAAATACAAAAATTTAGCCCTACTTCAGTTTGACGATCTCACAAAAGCCGGAAAAGCAGTTATGCATATTCTAAAAATTGGCCCTTCAGCTCTGGAAATTATTGATGCTAAAATTTTAAAAATGGCTCAAGCCAGTTATCCAGAATTAAAACGCTTCCCAAAAAATTTACAAGCTGTTCTTTTAATTGAGTTCGATCATTCTAAAAAAGATGGTGTAGATAAACAAATGCAATCTTTAAAATTAAAATTTAAAAAAATAAATAATTTAGCAATAGATTTGGAAACTTTTTCCAATCCTATTGATATGAAAACAATATGGAGTTTAAGAAAAAAATCTCTTCTTTTTACATATAAAGTTCGTATAGATAATAAACGTCCTCAATCATTTGTTGAAGATATTGTTGTAACTCCAAATAAATTAGCTACACTTATCACACATTTAAATAAAATTTACAAAAAATATGAAGTTGATGCTATGGTTTATGGGCATGCCGGTGATGGCCATCTTCATAGTAGACCATTATTAGATTTAACTGATCCTACAGATAATCAAAAAATGATAACTTTAGCTGATGAAATATTTAAATTAACAACTAAATTAGGCGGATCAATTACTGGTGAACATGGAGATGGATTATCAAGGTCTGAATATATTAAATCAGTTTATGGAAACGAAGTTTATGATCTATTTCGTGAAGTTAAAAATATTTTTGATCCACTTAACATTCTTAACCCTGGTAAAAAAATTACTGATGATCACGGTGTTATTAATACAAATCTTCGTTTAGGTTTAGATTATAAACGTAGAAATATTCAAACTCATTTAAATTGGAAAATCAAAGATAATAATTTAATTAAAAAAATAACTGGTTATAATGAAGAACTTTCTTATGAAAATGAAGTTGAATTATGTCATGGTTGTGGTGCTTGCCGTGAAACTGTATATACTGGTCGTATGTGTCCTGTCTATAAGGCACAAAATGGTGAAATCGATAGCTGTAGAGGAAGAAATAATTTATTACGGTGGATGATTAAAACAACTGGCTTAAATACTGATTTTGAATACGACGACGATTACGGTGATGCAATCTTTAAACATTGTATACAATGTAAAATGTGTCATGTTGATTGTTCATCTAATGTTAACGTTGCAAAATTAATGGCTGAAGCGCGTGCACGTTACGTTGATGTTAAGGGCCTTCCTAAGGGATATAAATATTTTATGAATCTAGATCACTATGCAGATTTAGGAGTTAAATTATTTCTTATATCAAATTTATTAATAAAATTTAAACCGTTTAGATTAATAATGGAATGGTTCACAGGAATAGATAAAAATCGTAATTTTCCCCCATTCACTAAAACTCTCTTTAGTGATATTATTAAATCGTCTCCTCCCATTTCTAATATACAGTTAGATAAAAAAATTGTTCTATTTTATGATACTTATATTAATTATAATAATCCTCAACTTGGCCTTAATATAATTAAAATGTTTGAAAAAAACGGTTTTCAAACTATTATTCCTCCACAACAATCCTCCGGACTTCCTGCTCTAGTTGAAGGAGATCCAAAATTAGGAAAAAAAATTGCAGAATATAATATTGAACATTTAGCTCCTTATGCTAGTCAAGGAATTCCAATTGTTTGTTTTTCACCTAGTGCTGGTATTAGTCTTAAAATGGAATATCTTAATGTAATCGATAATGAAAACAGTAGATTAATTGCTGATAATACTTATGATCTACATGAATTTCTTTATAAATTATTTAAAAATAATGAATTAAATATGAATTTTAAAACCATAAATGAAAATGTCGGCATTCATCTTCATTGTCACCATCTTGTTCAAAAAGTTGAATCTGATGTACTTAATTTATTAAAATTAATTCCTGGATTACAAGTTCAATTAGTTGAAAATGGTTGTTGTGGTGTTGGTGGTTCTTATAGTTTTATTAAAAATAATTTTGATTTATCATTAAAAATGGGTGAAGGATTATTTAACACTATTAAAAATTTAAATCAAAAAATTTATACAACTGGAGAATCCTGTATGTTACAATTAGAATATGGTACCAATCAAAATATCGGTTTAACTACAGATCTTTTGTTTAATACCTATTCCTTGAATGAAAATTCTGACTAAAATTATATTAAATTATTCATTTTTTTCTGAATCATATAATTTCACTTCTTTATCTTCAGTTAACCCGTTGTATAATATAGGTTCATACTTTTTAAATAACCAATAATTTTTAAAATCTTGAGATGCATATGCTTTTATCACTTTTACAATAAATAAATCATGATCGCCAACACTATGTTTTCGAATAATTTGACATTTAATTATAGCTTCAGATTCCATAATTATTTCTACTTCATCTTTTGTCATATTATTAAATCCTGAATCTTTTAATTTATTATTCGAAAGCCTGCCCGATTTAGTTCCTATAAATTTCAATTTTTTAACATATTTTTTATTTATCCAATTTAAAGCAAAATATTTTATTTCTTGCATTAACTCATTTGTAAAACTATTTTTATTAATTGAAACACCAATTAATGGTGGATTAAATGATAATGGCATACAACTATTTACAACTAATCCAGAGATAATATTTTTAGATTTTATTGTTAAAATAATTGGAACAGTGGGATAAAATAATCGATGAATTATACTGTTATTTATAATTTTTAAAATCGATTTCAATAATTTAAATAAGTACTTAGTAATATGAAAGTTTTTTCTATATCTTAATTTTATGTTTATATAGGAGTAAATAATTTGACCAGTAATTCGAGACTGTTAAATTCTAGCACCACAGACCCATTTTTCAATCTTGCTATAGAAGAATCTATTCTATTATGTTATAATAACTCTAGTTTACCCACTCTTAGATTATGGCAAAATGTTGATAGTGTTATTCTCGGCGTATTCCAAAATCCAATATTAGAGATTAACTTGGATTTATGTATTAAAAATAATATTAATGTAGTTAAAAGATTTACAGGTGGCGGTGCTGTATTCCATGATCTCGGTAATTTAAATTGGTCTCTTTTTATTCCCAAACATCATTATAGTATTAATAAATTATTAAATAATAATTTATCATCCGCATTCAAATTTTTATGTAAAGCAATCCTTGAATTTTTTCAATCAATTGGTTTAGATTCTGCCTTTAGCTACCCTAATTCTATTTTAGTAAATAATAAAAAAATATCCGGGATGGCTGGAGCGATAAAACATTATGGAATTCTTTGTCATGGAACATTACTTATAAACACTAAACTAAACATTCTTAATCAAGTTTTAACCCCTTTAAATCCAAATTCTCAATTAAAAACTAATAAACGTTTTATTCGTAGTAAAAAAGTTGAAACTACTAATCTCAACAATGAATTACAAAAACCTATTGATCTAAATATTGTAAAAAATGGCTTAATTGCTCAATTTGCAAACCTTCTCAATACCACTTTTGTTCCTAGTGATATTTCTAACCAAGAAATGAAATTAGGAAAAACTCTACTTCAGACTAAATATAATACAAAGATGTCTATTCATAAATCATAATCTTTAATATATGTGAATTTATTATAATTCTAAATATGCAAAATAATGTTGATGAAATATTTGATGTTGTTATAGTCGGCGGTGGCCCAGGGGGATATAGCGCCGCAATACGTGCTGCTCAACTTGGTGGTAAAATCGCGTTAGTTGAAGGTAAAAATCTTGGTGGTGTTTGTTTAAACGAAGGTTGCATTCCTACTAAATTCCTTTTACATTTTAGTGATTTGTATAAAGAAATACAACATAGCAATAAATTTGGATTAGATATAAAAAATATTACTTTTAGTCAACAAATATTATTAGATAAAAAAAATCTAGTAATTAATAGACTAGTTAAAGGTTTAACTCTAATATTAAACAAATATTCTATAAAAGTAATATCTGGGGAAGGAGCTTTATTAAATGCAAATACAGTTGAAGTTCTTGATGATCAAGGAAATGCAATTTTAATTAAAGGTAATAATATTATAATTGCTACTGGTTCTACCATAAGTAAACCGCCAATACCGGGAATTGACCTGTCTGGAGTTATTACTAGTGAAGACGCTTTAGATTTAAATAATATACCTAAAAGTCTTGTTATAGTTGGCGGAGGTCCTGAAGGTGTTGAATTTGCTGATATATTTAGTAATTTGGGATCTAAAGTAACCGTTATTGAAATGCTACCCCAGTTATTACCTTCTCAAGATTCTGAAATAGCATTAGAACTTGAAACTATTTTTAAGAAAAAAAATATTCAAATATATAAAAATAGCAAAGTAAGTTCAATATCAGCAAATTCAGATAACTCATTGTTAGTTAATATTCAAAATGATAATGAAAAAAATGATATTTCATGTGATTTAGTATTATTAGCTACTGGTAGAAAACCAAATACTTATGATATAGGACTTGAGGAACTTGGTATTAAGTTTTCTAATTCAATTATAGAAACAAATGACTGTATGATGACTAATATACCAAATATTTATGTAATAGGTGACGCGGCTGGTAAATATCTTTATGCTTATACAGCTTTTTATGAAGGAGAAATAGCAGCCGAACACGCTATGGGTAAAAATTCTAAAATTAATTATCAACATATTCCTTCTACAATATTTACTAATCCAGAACTTGCTTCTGTTGGATTAACTGAAGAACAAACTAAACAATTAAAGTTAGAAATTAAAATTGGACGATTTCCATTTCGTGCTAGTGGAAAAGCCATATCTCTAGGAAAAACTGATGGTTTTGTGAAAATTATAGTCGATAAAAATAATGACAAGATTTTAGGTGTTCATATTATTGGTCATAATGCTGCTGAAATCATTCATGAAGCTGTAATGTGTTTAAACTTAAAAGCTACAGTTAAAGATTTAGCTAATACTATTCATTCTCATCCTACATTTGCTGAAGCTTTACGTGAAGCTGCTTTAGATGTTGATAATTTATCCATTCATAAAATGTAATTTAATAATATTAAATATTAGTAAATCTTTTATTTATAGATGTTTTAATTGAGCTTATGACAATTGTTTTAGTAGCATATAATTTAAAAAAGGATGTAACTAAAGAGCAATATTATAATTTCTCACAAAAGTTAGATCAACCTAAGACACCTACTATACGTGGTGTAAGAAGTTTTAAACCAGTTGAGATCAAAGGCTCTGATCAAGATGAGTTACCATATCAAATTATAGAAGTTATTGATGTTGAAAGTTGGGAAAGATGGCAAGAGATAATGGAGTCTTCTGAATTTGAAGATGTTGTTAAGGGTTGGCTTGAAGTAGCAGATGAATCTTCACTTGTTACTACTTACGGTGAACCAGTTCCTAAACTCTGAGATAATCCACTGTAAGCGTTGCTATGTGACGCGAAGGTTTGAGATGATTTGAATAATTCTAGTATTTTACCATCCCAATTTGGAGATATGACGATGCGTCTTACAAAGACGATCCAGATTCCCATAGTTGGATTTGGCACTTATCCTCTTACGGACAAGGCTGCACAGTCCTGTGTACACCAAGCTATCCGCTCAGGATATAGACATGTGGATACGGCTGAAGAATATGGTAATGAAAAAGGGGTAGGATTGGGTATAAAGGCTGCTATTGAAGAACTAAGGTTGTCTAGAGAGCAGATATTCGTAACAACGAAGCTTTGGCCAGGAAATGAAGCATGGAATCAAGAGCCGAAAACATACGAGTCTACAATTGAGTCATTGAATACAAGTTTGGATAAACTACAGCTTGATTATGTCGATTTATATCTTATTCACGCACCGTTTCCTAAAAAACAGAGGCTTGAGCAATGGCGAGCTCTGGTTGAGTTACAGCGGCTGGAT